>CAMHMG010000076.1 GCA_946186175.1 uncultured Clostridia bacterium
CTGGATGCAGATCTGGTGAAGGTATTCCTGACGATTCCCAAAGAGGAGCTTGTAAAGTGTATACCTGAGAAGGTAAAGTATTAAAAACGCTTGATTTATTTCTGTAATCTGTTGTTGCTCAAACGTCTGCTTCTGATTGAAATGTGTTTCAATAGACAATTGGAAGTATGCGGAGCAATTTTTTTTCTTGACAATCTGTGCATAACTGTATATACTGTTCATATATTTAACAGAAAAAGCAAATTATCAGGATAATAACATGAGGTGGAATACTATGAATGGTTTGGTATGTAATAACCTTACGAAAAAGATGGATTCATTCGTTCTTAGGAATGTGAGCTTTGAGATACAGCCGGGGATGGTGCTTGGCTTGGTAGGAGTTAATGGTGCCGGTAAGACCACTCTTATTCACACGCTTCTTGGCGCAGGGGACCATAGACTTACAGATCCTATGGATGAAGGAGAGTTCAGTATATACGGATATCATTTTATAAGGGATGTTAAGGAGTATAGAAAGCGCATCGCATATATTCTCTCAGAACCTCCTTTTATAGACAGTATGTATCCGGAGGAGGTTGGTGAACTGTACGGTTATTATTACGATACCTTTAATCTTGATAAGTATAAGAAGCTGCTTGATGAATATAGTATTCCGAATAACAATTATCTTGGAAAGCTATCCACTGGACAGCTCCTTAAGCTGCAGCTTGCATTTGCCTTGTCCTATGATGCAGAGTTGTATGTGATGGATGAGCCCACCGGCAATCTTGATGTGGATTTCAGGGATGAGTTCTATGGGATAATAAGGGAGTTTTCTGCTGACGGTAAGATGATATTGTTATCAAGCCATCTGATCACAGAGCTTGAGACAGTGGCGGACAAGGTGCTGTGGATTGCCAGAGAGGATAATGAGAGTAATGTATTCTTCCATGGAACAATAGATGAACTTCTTGAGGGATACCGTATGATTGAGGGTGACAGGGAATTAATTTCAAAGCTTCCGGAGAAATATGTCGTTGGAAGAAAACTTACTGACAGCCATTCTGAAGCTTTGGTGAAATGCGGTATCGAAGATGAAGATGAGAATAACATTTTATCATTTGGTAAGGAAGAGGGCGTTAACGTCAGGTATGCCGACCTTTCGGAAATTATGTATTATGTGGAGAAGAATAAAGGAGCTGTGTGAGAGGAGAAGATTCTATGAGCGAATATATTAAGGATTATTACAGAGTTTCAAAGTTGATGATGCACTATCAGAAATACAACAGATGGATAAAATATAGTTTTGCTTTTTTACTTATTGTTTTTGGTGGGAATTTGCAGTGGACATTAATGTTTTCGGCAATGATCTTTGCTTATATGTTTATACCGATCGCATTTGACGGGGTTGGATTCATTCTGCCGCTTACAGATGAGGAGCGAATTAAGAGAAAACTTGTTGGGTCTATGATATCTGTAATAGAACTCTCATTCTGCGCTGCGGTGGGAAAGATAATCTGGTATATACTCGAGAGGGAGGGAATACTGGGAAAGCCGGAGACTTCGGTGATGGTGAGATATCCTTTATTCTCTGTAATATTTTTTCTAACCTCGGTTATAGCGGCGGCTGATGTTTGCTTTGATACCGTATTGGGAATGTACCAATGGGATATCTTTAAAGAAACTAAAACTCTGAAAAAAGAATTCTCGTATATAGTAAAAGTGATATTTCAAGGTCTTCCCGCATTCATTTTCTTTTCTTATGGTTTTGCAATGTGCCTTAATTTCAAGTGGATATATCATTTTGATGATATGGGCAATAAAGAGCACTTATTAAAGCTGTTGATTGCTATGGTGTTGTTTGCTATACATATCATTTTGACAATACATAGGTCATTGAAGGAGTGCAGGGATTTTTATTAAAGTGGTAGTTAGAGTATCAAGAGATTGAAGAAATCCGGTGAGGAGAGATTAAGTATGAATATAAACATGCATACCAAGAGTGGTATTCCAATATATGAACAGATTGAGCGGCAGATTAAGGATAAGATTGTAAATGGTACACTGCCGGAAGGTGAAATGCTTCCGTCTATTAGGGGACTTGCCGCTGATTTGAAAATAAGTGTTATAACGGTAAAGCGTGCCTACGAGGATCTGGAAAAAGAGGGCATGATATATTCAGTTCAGGGAAAGGGTTTCTATGTTGATAATCCGGATATTGCCTATCTCAAGGAAAAGAAGACACTGGGATTAGAGGAACAACTTTCAGAGTGGGTATCCGGCGCAAAGGAAGCAGGGATGAGCAAAAAGGATGCATTAGATATGCTTGGTATAATTTGGGAAGACTGAAGATGACCGAACATATCAGAAAGATATTGGAACCTAATATGAAAATTAACCATATTTAATTTTGGGATAAATGTTGATAGATATTAAAATGATAATAACGTGGAGGCGTGAGATGTCATGATAGAGTGCAGTAATATACATTTTCACTACAAAAATAAAAAGAGCGGTTTTCAAATACAGGATATAAGCTTGCAGATTGAGCCTGGTTATTTTACCTGTCTTCTTGGACATAACGGGGCAGGTAAGACAACGTTTCTTAAGCTTATATATGGGATGCTTATGCCTGAAAGCGGAGATGTTATGTTTGATGGGGAAGATGTTTTGTCTGAAAAACAATATGACGGCAAAGTGATTGCAGGAACAGATATTTCTGAAGGTTGTGAAAGAGAAAAACTGACTTTGACAAATCTTGATACGTATCATCAAATATGTGCTTACGTCGGCGAGGAATGGTGCATACCATTTCTTTCGGTCAAGGATAACGTAGATACGCTTTCAGTACTGTATCCTGAGTTTGATCATGAATTGTATGAGGAGTTGTCAAGGAAATTAGATTTTTCTGAGCCCAATACACTTTATTTCAGACTCTCCACCGGTCAGCAGATGAAGGTTCAGTTATGCTTTCAGCTTGCCAGAAGACCAAAGTATATACTGCTTGATGAGCCTTTGGCAAATCTTGATGTGGTTGCAAAGAGAGATATTATAGAGGTATTGCAGCAGGGAATTGATGAGTGGAATATGGGCGTTATGATGTCCACACATTTACTTGATGAGATATCTGATGTCGTGGATTACATTGCGGTGATAGAGAATGGAAAGCTTTGTGAGTATGGAGAGCGAGATGAGATATTTGCAAAGCATAATACGGATTCCCTGAGAGAAGTTATGCGCAGTACGGATGGGAATGTATAATAGGAATAGATAATATGCACAACTCAAGAAAGAAAAAATAGAGTTTCGCATTTACTTAATGAAAGTAGAAAACCAAGGGGAGAATTCGCATGGAAAAGGAATTATATAAAAAAGTAAAATATATCAATCGCTATAAGATAAGATGGATAATGATGTGGCTGATTCAACTTGTCATTTGTGCTGTAATAAGTTTCTCTGAGGAGGATGACTTTACCAAAGCATATTACGCAGCAGGATTTGCATTGTGTATTTTGTTTCCATTAGAGTATTACAGAAAATACAATAATCTGCTCGCGGACCGCAGATACAAGGATCAGAAAATAGTTGGAGCGTATTTTCAAAATATTAAGCTTTCGACGATTCTTAAATGTCACAGCCTTTCCGTAAAAAAATATGTAAAACTGCTTGCGGGACGACTGCTTCCTTTCCAGATTATTACCATAATTTTAAATGTGATTTATTTTATGCTAGGACATGATACCATGTCTGACAAAAATAAATGTTTTAATATAGGTATATCTTTGGCATTGATCGTATTTCCTTTTTGTGTAAGCTTCGTCTATTATCGTCATCTTCAAAAGGAACTGACTACAGAAGGCAGTATTGTTTTGAAAAAGCTTAGAGACATTGTTGTGTCTTTCGTGAATGCTGTTATAGAATTTGTGTGCAGTGTTTTGTGCATATTATATTTTATAATTTTTTTGATGTTTGGATTGCTTGAAAATCTTGTATGGGTAATGCTTAAAGATGAATCTGTTCTTTGTGTCTCGCATAATGATAATGAACTTTTCGTCATCCTGTTTTTGATATTTTTGGCGTTTTTTTACTTTATGTGGGATCAGGGAAGTTATCTTATATCCCCAAGAGTTATTGGAAAGCTTAGAATAATCGTGGGAGTCGTGTTTGCTGCCGTGATCATTTATTATCCTGTAAGTAGTATCCTCAATCATATTGAATTAGGGAAGGATAGAATAGCTATAGTGAGAAATGGTAAAGCAGCTGAGTATGCTTTTGATGATATCACAGGTTATCAGATATATCCAAAGGACGGCTCGTTAGAGGTTGATGTAGATTTATCAAATGGTAATCATGAGGCGTTGTTTCTGGATTCTACAGCCAGTGATGATGATTGGGCAGATGGGTTAGACGGAGACTCTGATATATATGAATCTGATAATGAATACGGATATACATTATATCTGGTGAAGCATCTTACAGAGCTCGGTATTAAGGGAGAGCTTAAGGATGTGAAGGAGCTTAGGAAAATAACAAAGGAGTATGATGATCCGGAGATAGAAAAAGCATTTGGGGAGATTGAGAAGTTAACCTGTTATTGAGGGGGATTGATATATTTTTTTAAGGTGTCTGCATCAATGTCGTTATTGGCAAGCGCTTGCTCCATCCATAGTTTTAATGAATCAATGGTATTTGATAACTTGTCGAGTTTGTCTTTGATAGCAATAAAATCGGGAAGTTCATCTTCGGAAATTTTACCATCCTCTGTAATTTCAATGAGCCTTTCTTTCTTTTTGCCCAGATCATTTAATGAGGCAAGGATTCCAAGTGAAATTTCTGATAATGAAGAAAGCTTGATTTCAGGTATATAATTTTGTCCGATTCTGCATTCATTAGAACAATAGTAGTTACAAAGATTGGGCTTCTTATATGCATCTGCCATTGCGACAACGTCTTCGGGATGAATTACAACTTTCTCGTTTTCGATTTTTTCAATCCTGCTTTCTGAGACATATTCCATTAATTCACTTGCCTGAGCTCTTGTAAGCCCCGCTTCTTCTCTGCTCCTAAAGTATATGTTTTTATTTTCTTTAGTTGATCTCTTTCCCATTACAAAATCCCTCACAATTATTAACTACCTAGACAATTGCGAAACTTAAGTTTCTATGTTTTGCAATTAACTAATTAATTACTAATATGCTATCATATTTCGTATTTTTTGTTAAGTTTTATTTTGCTAAAATAGAAAAATAAACTATCTTATATTGCTTAGACAGATATACAATAATGCAATATCTTAGGGTAATATTATGTTATATCAATTAACTAATAGGTTTTAGATAAATAAAAGGAGAGTGGAGAAAATGTTAACATTATTAGTATTGATTTTAACGGCATCTATTTTATCAATAGTTTTCAGTTTGGTTATAAAACTGATTTTCGGCGTTGGAAAGGCGGTGTTTGCAATAGCGGTTTTGCCTATTACAATAATAGGAGCCTGTTCTGGAATGCTTCCGTTATTGTTGGCAGCGTTGGTCATTATACTCATTATTAGTTCATTTAACAACAAGAAAGTGCGGTAAGCTTTAAGAATATCATTTGATATCAAAGCTGCTTTTGACAAACAGATATGTATTGTTTTTACAGAACAAATACTCTATAATTATGCACAGTATGACTTGTACTAAGCTCAATATTGCTTCGCAAGATTGAGCTTAGTGCTCATATTAAAACACATTATAAAAGGGAGGGATATACCAATGATTCTATATGAGATACTTAAATATTGGTGGATTATTCTGATCGTTGTTGCAGTTATTGTCATTTTATTTACAAGCTATGTTAAAGCACCACCCGATGTGGCATATGTTATTTCGGGAATCCGTAAGGAACCTAAGGTTCTTATAGGACGTGCCGGAATTAAACTTCCGTTTTTTGAGAGAAAGGATGAGCTGCTTGTTAAGCAGATATCCATTGATATCAAGACAGACGATTATGTACCTACATTGGATTTTATTGGAGTAAACATTGATGCGGTCGCTAAGGTCAGGGTTATGACTGATCCCGAAGGTATTCAGCGTGCTATGAAGAACTTCCTTAATATGAAGGAAGAGCGAATAATTCAGGCGCTGGTGGATTCGTTGCAGGGTAATATGCGTGAGATCATCGGTACTGTTACTTTGAAGGATCTGTGTAATGACCGTAAGGTGTTTGGTGATCAGGTTCAGGAGAAGGCGCAGAAGGATATGAACAGCCTTGGTATTGAGATCATTTCTTGTAACATTCAACATGTTGTAGACCAGAATGATCTTATCCCTGCATTAGGTCAGGATAATATGGCTGCAATTCAGAAGAATGCGTCAATTGCCAAGGCCAATGCTGACAGAGATGTGGCTATTGCACAGGCACAGGCCAAGAAGGAATCCAACGATGCAGCTGTCCAGTCAGAGACAGAGATTGCTATTAAGCAGAATGAACTTGCAATTAAGAAGGCAGAACTTAAGACTATAGAGGATACAAAGCGTGCTCAGGCGGACGCAGCTTATAAGATTCAGGAAGAGGAACAGAGAAAGTCTATTGAAGTAACATCTACCAATGCCAATATCGCTAAGCAGGAGCGTGAAGTAGAACTTAAGATGCGTGAAGCTGAGGTTCAGGAACAGACTCTTAACGCTAACATAAGAAAACAGGCAGATGCTGAGAAATATAAGCAGCAACAGATGGCAGATGTAGAGCTATACAAGCGCCAGAAGGATGCCGAGGCGAAGAAGTATGAGCAGGCTCAGGAAGCTGAGGCACAGAAGATTCAGGCTGATGCAGTGAAATATTCAATGGAGCAGGAGGCTGCTGCTATTCGTGCTAAGGCGGAAGCAGAGGCGGCCGGTATCAAGGCAAAGGGTGAGGCAGAAGCTGCTGCAATACAGGCAAAAGCAGAGGCGGAAGCTGCCGGTATCGACAAGAAGGCTGAGGCTATGCAGAAATATGGTGAGGCAGCTATCATAGAGATGCTTTGTCAGATGTATCCTTTAGTTGCTCAGGCGATTGCTACACCGCTTGCAAATGTCGACAAGATTACCATGTATGGTTCCGGCAATACGGCTAAGATGACGGAGGATGTAACCACTTCACTTAAACAGGTTATGGATGGAATCGGTGATAGTCTTGGAATTAATCCGAGCGTATTGCTTTCAAGCTTTGCGGGAACCAAGCTTGCGGGTCTTGCGGATGGTGTTAAGGCAGACGGTGAGGCTGTGGCAGGTGTGGAGACAAAGGATAGCTCTTCGAATGTGACAAGCGGTAATGACGAAAATATATAACTGTTCAGGTGGCATCTTGCATTTGCTGCAATATGCGTACGAAAATATATAAAAGTTGATAGGAGGCAGGGGATGATACCCTGCCTCCTATTCAATTATTATAATATTATCAGAAAATGCTTGATAAAAGTTGTAAACAGTTGTAAAATCATTGTAAAGTTGTAAACAGTTGTAAAAGAAAATAAAAGTTGTAAAAAGTTGTGAAAGGAAACGCTGATCATGAATAATCCTTTTATAATATCATTTGGGAAAAAACCATCTCAATATATATCAAGAATTAATTTATCCGAAGAAATCATTGAGGATTTTAATTCTGATAATCCTTCTTCTCAAGCGTACATGCTTGTTGGAGTCAGAGGTGTTGGAAAAACCGTAATGCTCAGTTCAATATCAAAAACTTTAAAAGAGCAGCCGGGTTGGATCGTTATGGAGCTCAATCCTACAAGAGATCTTCTGGAAAGCTTTGCGGCCAAATTATATGCGTTGCCGGAAATGAATAGTTTGTTTATTGAAGCAAAGCTTGATTTGTCACTATTGGGAATCGGAATTTCCATCGATAAGGGTATTAAAATTTCAGACATTGAACAGGCAATCACTTCGATGCTTGAGATTACAACAAAAAAGAATAAAAAAATTCTGATCACTATAGATGAAGTAACAGTTAATCAGTACATGAGAGAATTCGCAAGTGCATTTCAGATTATTATAAGAAATGATTTTCCACTATTCATGATAATGTCGGGTCTGTTTGATAATATTAATTCATTGCAAAACGACAAGTCTCTGACATTTTTATATCGTACGCCTAAGATTGCTCTTTCAGCACTCAACATTTCTGCAATTGTTAATACCTATCAGAGAGTTTTTTCTGCAAAAGCAGAAGATGCTAAGTATATGGCGCAGTTGACTAATGGTTATCCGTTTGCTTTTCAAGTGTTGGGACATCTTGTGTGGAAATATAGAGAAGAGAATCCTGATTACAATGTTAAGGAGATTTGTGATGAGGTATTAAATGAGTATGACCAGATATTACAG
The DNA here is from genome assembly GCA_946186175.1 of uncultured Clostridia bacterium. Lineage (GTDB taxonomy): Bacteria > Bacillota > Clostridia > Lachnospirales > Lachnospiraceae > CAG-590. Next base: position 8,328 of record CAMHMG010000076.1, read on the forward strand.
GAATATGTATACGAGAAAATATGGAATGAAATGTCTGCAAAAGAGAGAGAAATTGTAGCTTGTGCATGTAAGGAAGATTCTATTAAGGTGAAAACAATACGTGACATTTTGGGCTACGATTCAAACTCATTTACAGTATATCGCAACAGATTAATTAAAAAAGGAATATTAACCTCAACAGGATATGGAACACTTTCTGTATTTTTGCCAAGGTTTGATGCGTTTGTGGTAAATATGTTTTAATACTCAATAATTGGCGGGATTGTTTGCTTCGATTTTGGATTAAAATAATTAAAATCTGTTGATTATTAAATGTATAATAGTATATAATTGTGTCGGCCCGTTCCGGCATCATATGTATTATTAATAAACGGTTATATTGTCACAATGATAGATTATATCATTTGAATGACATGAAAAAATGAGCATTGCAGCGATTGTGCTTGCACAAATCGCTATAATGCGAAAAATACACATGAGCGACAGCGATTGTGAAAAAATGATTTACGCAGGGCTTTCTAGTGTGTGCTGAGAGCTATAAGAGGTGAAAACACAAAGACGAAGTCAGCGTGAAAAAACATAGAAAGGAAATAAACAATAATGGCAATGAAGAAGAAACCGGTTACCGGTATGAAGGATATATTACCGAGAGAGATGGAGATAAGAGATTACGTCATAGGTAAGATCAAGGAGACTTATAAGACATTTGGATTTTCGTCAATGGAGACACCTTGTGTTGAGCATATTGAGAATCTATCGTCTAATCAGGGTGGGGAGAATGAGAAGCTTATATTCAAGGTATTAAAGCGTGGAGACAAGCTGACATCAGCGGTATCTAAGATCGCCGAGAGTGGCAGTGATGCAGATTATGGTGTTCTTACCGACAGCGGTCTTCGTTATGACCTTACATTGCCGCTTTCACGTTATTACGCTAACAATGCCAATGAGCTTGGAAGCCCATTTAAGGCACTCCAGATGGGTAATGTGTGGAGAGCTGACCGTCCACAGAGAGGAAGATACCGCCAGTTCATGCAGTGCGATATTGATATACTTGGCGAACCTACAATACTTGCAGAGATTGAGCTTATAACAGCAACAACTACACTGCTTGGAAAGATCGGTTTTGAGAAGTTCACAATCCGTCTCAATAACCGTAAGATGCTTAAAGCGATGGCTGCCTATAGCGGCTTCGATGAGAAGGACTACGACGGCGTGTTCATAACACTTGATAAGATGGATAAGATAGGACTTGAAGGTGTAAATGAGGAGCTTGTAGCTCAGGGTTACAGCAAAGAGTCTGTAGATAAATATCTCGATCTGTTTGATAAGGTTGCACCGGATATAAATGGCGTCAATTTCTTAAAGGACACGTTGGGTGATTACTTAGAAGATGGAGTTGCAGGTGATCTTGAGACTATAATGGCAAGTGTTGATGCGGTTAAATCAGCTGACTTTAAGATTGAGTTTGATCCTACGCTGGTTCGTGGCATGAGCTATTACACCGGACCTATATTTGAGATCTCTATGGATGAGTACGGCGGATCTGTCGGCGGCGGTGGACGTTATGATGAGATGATCGGTAAGTTTACAGGACAGAATACGCCTGCCTGTGGCTTTTCTATAGGTTTTGAGCGAATTGTTATGCTTCTGCTTGAAAGAGATTATCAGGTTCCTGGAGGTGGAGATAAGGTTGCATACCTTATTGAGAAGAATATGCCTACAGATAAGATGCTTAAGGTTTTAGAGGAAGCTAAGAAACAGCGTGAAAATGGTACTCAGGTGAATATCGCTATCATGAAGAAGAACAAGAAGTTCCAGAAAGAGCAGTTAGAGAAGGAAGGATATATTCAGTTTAAGGAGTTCTTTGTGGACAGGATGTGATTAAATGTTTTTGGGGTGGATAAACACTCTGTTGGTAAGACCATTGCTTGCAGTTCTGATAGTGGTATCATACATTATCTATATTAGGAAGGTACTCTCTCTTTTGAGGACGTGTGAAGATGAAGAGGAGTGCAGAATAATAAAAAGCGGTATTGTTAAAAAGACAATAGTTCGTGGTGTGGAGATCCTGATAATAGTATTTTATCGGGATCTGCTTCTTTTAATAATAAGATTAATCGATTTACTCTTTTAGTCGGGAAATATATTAGGGAGATGCGCGAATATGATAAAAGTCGATTTGATAACCGGATTCTTAGGATCCGGGAAGACTACATTTATAAAGAAATATGTAAGATACCTGATTGATAAGGGCGAGAAGATAGGGATTATAGAGAATGACTACGGTGCGATCAATGTTGATATGATGCTGCTTAATGAAGAATTTGAAAATGAATGTAACATTGAGATGGTGGTTGCTGCCGATCCCGACTGTCACAGAAGGCGTTTCAAGACTAAACTCATTGCCATGGGAATGGACGCTGCAAATGAAGGGAGATACGACCGTGTTATAGTGGAGCCGTCAGGAATCTATGATGTTGACGAGTTCTTTGATATTCTCTATGAGGAGCCGCTTGACAGGTTCTATGAGATAGGCAATGTGATCGCTATTGTGGACGCGGGACTTTCAGATGATCTTTCAAAGGAATCCGATTACCTGTTGGTGTCACAGATTGCAGAGGCGGGAATGGTTGTGTTCTCAAAGGTTGAGGAAGAGAATGTTTCGGATGGAATGTCGGCAAAACAGGATCAAGAAAAGATTAGCGATGTTATTGAACATATGAATCGAGCTTTAGAGAGATTTAAATGTAAGAGAAGATTTGAATTTCACAATGATTCTGTGAGTGGCGATATGCTAATTAAGCCGTGGGCTAATTTGACCGCAGATGATTTTGGCCGTGTAGAAAATTGCGGTTACATTCCTGAGGATCATATCAAGATTCATGTAGCGGAAGAAAACGGCTACAAATCCCTGTTTTATTACCATGTGAAAATGTCAGGTGAAGAGCTGGAAGATTTCGCAAAAGGGCTTTTTGAAGATGATAGCTTAGGAGATGTATATCGTATTAAAGGTTTTGTGCCTGTAGGTGAAGGCGGCTCGGTTGATACGGGATTGACAGAAACGGATGATGGCTGTTGCAAGGCATCAGACTGGAGATATATACAGATCAATGCCACAAGGGAATATACAGAGCTTAATTGTACAGAAAACGGGCAGGAAGTAATTATCGTTATTGGTGAGAATCTTGACAATGAAAAGATTGAAAGGTATATACGTTCATTTTCTCATGAGGAAGATATAACAGCCGGTCAGTCTAACCACACACACAAATGATAGGGGATGGATAAAATACTATTAGATGCCGGTAGAAGTGAGTTGTTTTATCAAAATGCCGGGAAAATGGGCAAAGAGATAGAGATTTAATCAATACATTTTTGTGCACTTTTGCGTAAAAGACACAAAATAATTAAAAAAAATTACGATTAAATTAGACCTTGTGCGTTTAAGTAAAATGGTATATAATACAAGTGTCAAATAATATTGTTTAGAGTACGTGATATTTGTATAGGAGGTGTATATGGAAGCGAAATATGATGTTACTGCACTTGGAGAGCTTCTGATCGACTTTACACAGAACGGAGAAAGCGGTCAGGGGAATCCAATGTTTGAAGCTAACCCGGGCGGAGCACCTTGCAACGTGTTGGCTATGCTTCAGAAACTTGGCGCCAAGACGGCATTTATCGGAAAGGTCGGAAATGATCCTTTAGGAATTATGTTGAAGGATAAAGCAGCGGCACAAGGTATTGACATGACCGGATTATTTTTTGATGATGAAGTTAATACTACGCTTGCTTTTGTTCACAAATTGGCTAATGGAGATCGTGATTTTTCGTTTTACCGCAGTCCTGGAGCTGATATGTGTTTGACTTCGGAAGAAGTGAAACAGAAAGCGGACCTCATACATAATAGCAGGGCATTTCATTTTGGAACACTTTCCATGACAGA
>CAMHMG010000077.1 GCA_946186175.1 uncultured Clostridia bacterium
AAATGTTTGCAAAACGCAACGAGAACATTAATTATGTTGTAAATATAGCGAACATCTATATGCGTTTTGCAAATACAGAAATAATAAAAAACAAAGGGGGAGCACAATGAAAAAACGTTTATTCTTATGTGCAATGGCAGTTCTCGCTATCATCTCAACCGGCTGTATGAGAGTTTACGGCACCTACACGGCTAACAATGACGGAACTGTTACTGTCACCACCAAATCAGCTATGAGCAAAGAATTAACCGATCAGGCAGGCGGAACCGTTGATCCAGGCGCAACGTTAGAGACACTTGAAGATGGAAAGCAATACTACACACAAACAGAAAGCAAGACAGGCTCTGCAGAGGAATTGATAAACAGTTCTGATGTAACCTTGACCAAGGACATTTTCTATTACAAGATCGACACCAATAACGATCCGTCATTAAATGATTCCCAAACTCAGGACATTGCCAATGCAGTCGCTAACAGTATCTATGTCAAGCTTACAGTTAACCTTACAGACGATATCGTTGATACCAATGCAAACCTTACGAATGAGACATCCGGCAAGACCGCTGCATTCGATACAACATTTATCAATTCTTCATGGTATGCATATACCGCTCACGGCAAAGAACTGATTGCTGCCGATAATACTCCACCGGTAATCAGCAATGTCAATGACGGTGCTTATTATAACAGTCTGCCGGATATACAGTTTTCTGATAATACAGCAGTTACATCAACAACGATTAATGGCAAGCCTTATTCAGAAGTTAACGTCGAAAACGGAAAGAATGTTGTCACAGCTACAGATATTAACGGAAACAGCTCGACAGTAACCTTCTATACTGATCTTGCAGCACCTGTTATCAAGGGTATCAAGAACGGAAAGATCTACCGCAGTAACATTACTTTCTATGTAAAGGACAAGGTAGCACTTTCTAAAGTCACTATAGACGGCAAGAAACAAAAAATCAAAAAATCCAATCTTGTCAACAAAGGCAAGTACAAGAATTATTACAAATATACCATCAAGAAGAAAGGTCGTCACACGATCATTGCTACTGATGGTGCAGGCAACATTAAGAAGATCAAAATCACCATCAGATAACAAATACTGTTGACACTTCCGACTCAATGTGTTAATCTTTGAATAATCAGTTTAATAAATGAGTAAATGCAGTGATGAGGAATAGTAGCATTTTGAAGGTTTTCAGAGAGTCATCGGTCGGTGTGAGATGACAGCGGAAGGAAGGTGAACTCGCCTCTAAGCAGCCAGCTGAACAGGTTATATATGAATCATATAGCAGTAGGTATGGCCGGAACCCAACCGTTATTTTAGGGAGGATATAAGATATGACTTATGTCGTATTCCGTATCTGTAATGAGGGCATACATTTATTGTATGAATAAGAGTGGTACCGCGTAAGTTATCTTGCGTCTCTTAACTAAAAGAGACGCGAGATTTTTTTATGTGCGTATATCTATTCAGTTATGATTCATAGAAATGCGTTTCTTTTAAAGAATTTAATAACATATAATTAATTGTATTACGCTTATTTAAGGAGGTATGTATTATGATGGATGCAACAAAGTACAAACGCAATTATTTTATGCCGCCGGAGCAGTCATTGGAGTGGGCAAAGAAAGAATATGTTGATAAAGCACCTGCATGGTGTTCTGTAGATTTAAGAGATGGCAACCAGGCACTTATCATCCCTATGAGTCTTGAGGAAAAGATTGAATTTTACAAGATGTTGGTGAAGGTCGGATTTAAAGAGATCGAGGTAGGTTTCCCTGCTGCTTCCGAGACCGAATACGACTTCTTACGCGCATTGATAGAACAGGATCTCATACCTGACGACGTTACAATTCAGGTTCTTACTCAGGCAAGACCTCATATCATAGAGAAGACCTTTGAAGCAGTAAGAGGCTGCAAACATGCTATCATTCATGTATATAACTCTACTTCTCTTGCACAGCGTGAACAGGTATTTAAGAAATCCAAAGAAGAGATAATCAAGATTGCAACAGACGGTGCACAGATGTTATTAGACCTTACTAAGAAGGATGGCGGCAACTACCAGTTCGAATATTCGCCGGAATCATTTACCGGAACAGAGGTTGACTATGCATTAGAGGTGTGCAATGCCGTGATTGATGTATGGCAGCCGACCCCTGATAACAAGGTTATCATCAACCTCCCCGCTACTGTTGAGATGTCTATGCCGCATGTATATGCAAGCCAGATTGAGTACATGAGCAAAAACATGAAGAATAGAGAGAACGTAATCTTATCTCTTCATCCTCACAACGACAGGGGCTGTGGTGTAGCTGATGCAGAGCTTGGTATACTTGCAGGAGCGGACAGAATTGAGGGAACATTATTTGGAAACGGCGAGCGTACAGGTAATGTTGACATTGTTACACTTGCAATGAATATGTACACACACGGCGTTGATCCTAAACTTGATTTCTCGGATCTCCCTAAGATTGCAGAGCTCTATGAGAGAGTTACAAGAATGAGAATATATGATCGCCAGCCATATTCAGGAAAGCTTGTATTTGCAGCATTTTCCGGTTCTCATCAGGATGCTATCGCCAAGGGTATGAAGTGGCGTGAAGATAAAGATCTCAAGGATTGGACAGTTCCTTATCTTCCACTTGATCCACATGATGTCGGCAGAGAATATGAAGGTGATGTTATCCGTATTAATTCACAGTCAGGCAAGGGCGGCATAGGATACATATTAGAGCAGACCTATGGTTTCAATCTTCCTGCTAAGATGCGCGAGGACTTAGGATATGCAGTCAAAAGCGTTTCCGATCATCTTCACAAAGAGCTTTCACCGGAAGAAATACTTGGAATATTCAACAAGGACTATGTCAATATCAAAACTGTCATTAAGCTTGATGAATGTCATTTTGTACAGGAGAAAGACGGAACCATTACAACCGCTCTTACGATCAAGCGCGATAATGTTCAGAAGGAATATCACGGTAACGGTAACGGACGTTTGGATGCGGTTTCCAACGCTATTAAGAAACATTTCAACATAGAATTCCAATTGACAAGCTATGAGGAGCATGCACTCCAGCAGGGTTCTAACTCACAGGCCTGTGCTTATGTAGGAATTGAGATGCCGGATGGCAAGACGACCTGGGGCTGCGGTATCAAAAATGATATCATTGATGCTTCTGTATGTGCACTTCTTTCGGCAGTTAACAAAGTATTAGACGCAGAAAACATCAAATAAACTTTCATCACTAAGCTTAAACCGTGACTTTGTTAAATTAGCACGTATACATAAAAGAAAGATTATTATAGACCATACTTCATATGAGGTATGGTCTTTTCAATTACAGTGATTTTTCTATTAGAAAACATCAAGAAATCACTGTTTTTTTAAAATTTAGTGATTTTTTTCAAAATAAGTGATATACTTTTACCAAAAGTGAAAAGGAGAACTGAATTATGGAACCTTTTAAGGCGAAAAATATGCCCATTGATTATTCTATAGACAAAGAAATGCTTAAGCTCATCTCTGAAGCGAATGCTAAATATGGCGAATACAAATCCCTATTAAATACCCTTGAATTTGATGCCAGCTTCTTCTTAGACTCAGTTATCCTAAATGACAGCTACAAATCCACACAAATTGAAGGTACACAAATATCACAAGATGAAATGTATTACCTAAAATATATGGAAATAACAGATGATAGTAAAGAAATACAAAATCTGAAAAAAACAATTGAATATGCTTCCGAACAATTACAAAACGGTAAATCTATCAATTATGAACTGGTAAATGAAATGCATCGTATAATTCTGGACAGTGTACGAGGTTCAAGCAGAACTCCCGGACAAATTCGTACCACACAAAATTGGATAGGACCACGTGGATGTACAATTGATAGGGCTACATTTATACCTCCTATTCCTGAGGAGGTATATGGATTACTTATTAACCTTTATGAATATATGAATAATTCATTTATTGATCCCCTACTTGTAAATGTAGCATTATCACATATGCAGTTTGAAACAATTCATGCTTATAAAGATGGAAACGGTCGATTAGGCAGAGCACTCATACCTGTGCAGATGGCTATGTTAGATGAATCCACACCAATTCTATATATGTCGGAAATCCTTGAATTATATAAACCATCCTACCAACGAAACCTTATGGAATGCCGTAAAGGAAATGTTGCCGGTTATATAAAGTTTTTCCTTCAATGCATAATAGACCAGTGCAGTGCCTATATATACAAGATCGACCGTATAAAAACAATATATAGAGAAGACATGAAAAGAATCGAGTCAATCAATGGAAATTCCATATATCGAATCATGCCTGTGATCATGAAGCAAATTGTTTTTACAAAAAAAGAAGTACAGGATTTATCCGGTGTTTCTGTAAATGTAGTCTCCAATATAATCAATAAACTCGTGGATTTAGGAATCATAATCCCAGATTCCACTAAAGTCAAAAAAGGCTATAGATATCAAAGAATCTATGAAGTATTTATCGGAACGGACAATTATTAATTTCAGATACTATTAAGCATATATATTGAGAGATTAAGATAACCGGCAAATGTCACCCATATAAGATACGGGATCATCAGGTACGCCGCCACCGGACTGATTTTATGAAACTTTAAAATGGTTATGAGGATCAAGCCCCACAATATGATAAGCCATAAAAATGCAAACAGATAGCTTTCATAATTAAAGAATATTATCGTCCAGAAGAAATTGAAGGCTAACTGAACAAGATAAAAAGAAAGTGCTGATTTAACATCTTCCCTGTCCTTACCCTGCTGATATATAATATATGATGCTATTCCCATCAGAATATAAAGTATAGTCCAAACAACAGGGAACAGCCAGCCCGGCGGCGATAAAGGTGGTTTATTAACCATGTAAAACATTGTCTGTGCACCGGTTGTAAGATAACTTGCAACCATTCCTACAGCAAGAGGCAGCAATACCGCAATCGCTAATTCATCTTTTTTAATATTCATACATAAGCCTGTAAAATATTTTTATACATTATATGCATTATAACAGTCAGATATTTATTAATTCTCAATCTTAGTACTGCTACTACTTCACTATACCAATTGTAATTCTATACCTCATATGTTCTGAGATACTCCTCAATACTCCTATGAGTCCTGACATACGTCTCCCTTAAAGGTTCATGATTCGCTATCACATCATCATAGCGCCCCTCCTTGCAGGCATGTTCCTGTTTCTGAGCAACAAGTGCAAGCTCCTCTATTCCAAGACTTCTCATTCCACCCTTAAGTGCATGTACTAATATGGTGTATTCATTCCAATCACGGCTTTCAAATTTGTCCTGTATTTCATCCCAACGTTGTTGTTCAAGCTCAAGGCAGTATTCCAAAAGCTCTTTATACAGATCTCTCTGACCACCCATATTCTCTAGAGCCATCTCATCATCAATCCTTACTACATCGGAATTAATGTTGTCATCGTTAACATTTGCATTATTCTCTACGGAATTGGTGACAGGAGTACTGACAGAATCATCCACCTCATCAGCTTCTGTACTGTCATATACGATCATATCTTCCGGCAGCCAGCGTCTCAACATTACCGCCATATCCTTAACCTTCACCGGCTTTGGAAGAAAATCCTGAAATCCATTCTTCAAAAACAATTGTTTTGAATTATTGATAACATTTGCAGTCAGCGCAATAACCGGAACATTTCTATAATTATCATTCCCGTTCTGTCTGATAAGCTTGGTTGTCTCCACACCATCCAGATCCGGCATCATATGATCCATAAATACAAGATCTATCGGCTGCCCCTCAAGAATACTTATCGCCTCTCTGCCTCCCTTTGCAAGTATACATTCGGCATTAAATAATTTGATAATGCCCTCTGCAACCTTTCTGTTGATCTCATTATCATCCACGACCAAAATCCTTGCATTTGGTATGGTAAATGAAGTTTTCTCACTCTCATCCAAAATCAGCTCATTATAATAAGCCTCACCATTAAATGCAGAAATAACCGAAACTGCGCAAAACGGCTGATTGATTATATGTATATTATCATCTAAGTTAAAGGTATATCCGGGATCACAAATAACAAATACCTTGAGCTTAGAAGCAATTGAGTTGATATACTCTCGATTCTGTTTATATGCTTCTATTTCGACCAGTGCATGAGTTATCTTGTCCTTCTGCACTATTTCACGGAACTCTTCAAAATCAGTACATTTTTGATTATGTACTCCAAGCTCACTCCACATATGTTCTACTGCGGCATCATATAAAGCATCACATTTCTCATCAACCTTCTCACTTCTAATAAGAAATGTTACAACCTCTGACACTTTACTATTAAGCTTAAGGCTTGGACTATTGTCAACGATAGGTTGTGGAATATCAATCGTTACCGTAGTTCCCCTGCCATAATTACTCTGTATCTTTATAGAACCCTGCATCAACTCAACAAGCCTCTTACATATCGGAAGCCCAAGTCCGGTTCCTTCAATCGAACGATTTTTCTTGGTATCAAATCTCTTAAATGATTCAAACAGATGTGCAAGGTCTTCCTTCTTGATTCCGATTCCACTGTCCTTTACACTTATAGATAACCAGTTCTCTCCCTTTGAATCATAGTTTGTTACACTGATATAAATGTATCCCTCTTCGGTAAATTTAAGCGCATTTGTAACAATATTAGTAAATATCTGTCTGATCCTTATCTCATCACCTTCAACAAGTCTTGGAATATTCGGACTCATATCTACTATTATTGCGACCTTCCTATATCCTCTCCTAAACATTGCAGTGTTGACCACCTCATTGACAGAAACAGCTATTGAGTAGGGCTCCTTTATGATATTCATTTTCCCCGATTCAATTTTGGAGAAATCTAAAATATCATTAATTATGGCCAGCAGATTATTGCCTGATGACTGTATATTGTGACAATACTGTGATACCTTAGGATTCTCCTGCTCTTCACGCATAATAAGCTCACTCATTCCCACGATTGCATTCATAGGAGTCCTGATCTCATGCGACATATTTGCAAGAAATTCATCTTTACTCTTCTGAGCAATATTTAACAGTTCATTCTGAATCTGTATTTCCTCAACCTTCTGCTGATACAAAATGACTAGAAAGCACTCAAATACAAGATATATTTCACAAGTAATTATAAGCATTATGTAATATTGAATGGGTATGATGCTCACAATAGCATCATATTCCATAACCAGTTCCAATGCTATCGCCATATTTACTATTATAAGATAATAATAATTGAGCCTTCTATCTCCATATATTGACAATACCGTTCCCGCTGCCATATATATACATATGCCAAATGCAAGCAAACCCAAAGTCGATCCTATCAAGTGAACTCCTAGCATTACACACAACGCATAACCCAACTGCTTATATAATTCTTCACTTACAAGGATCAGGCATACCACTGTTATTATACTCATTCCAACGGCATATATTAAAACACGTTGTATGATATGAAAATCGTTGGTCCATAAAGCATATATTATATGAAATAAAGCAAAAGCTATATATTCAATTATCTCAATTAAGTGAAGCTGCCTTGTATTAACCATTCCCACCCTCCGGTTGTATTACAATTCAAGAACGCTTCCGGCGTTCTTGTTGCTGAATGCTCTTAAGCTTTGATGACATATTCATATGAGCATTCCTGCAATCTGCAACGTCTTCTCTCTTGCACAAACAGCACCAGAAACAGTTCTGGTGCTGTACTACAATTATAATAATTATCTGTCAAAGTAAAATACTATTATTATCGGGTTAAAATAAAGTCTGAACTTCATTTGAAATTCTTTTCTTCCGATAAGCTATAATAGATTATGCGTAAAGAGGATATTTAGAGGTTATTGACTTAACCAGTTCAACAGCCTTGTCATTATCCTTATCGATGACTGCTGATTTAATAGCATCGGCTATAATGATCATATCACTCTCATCCGCACCTCTTGTAGTTATCGCAGGTGTACCAAGACGAATACCACTGGTAACAAATGGTGACTTAGGGTCATTAGGTACTGTGTTCTTATTAGCTGTAATATGAACGCTGTCAAGCAGCTTCTCAACTTCCTTACCTGTAAGCTCAAGATTCTGAAGATCAACTAACATAAGATGATTGTCAGTACCACCGGAAACAATCTTGAATCCTCTCTCCATAAGTGCAGACGCCAAAGTTGCTGCATTCTTAACAACCTGCTGCTGATATACCTTATATTCAGGAGAAAGAGCTTCCTTAAGGCATACAGCCTTAGCAGCGATCACATGCATAAGCGGTCCACCCTGAATTCCCGGAAATACTGCTTTATTGAAATTATACTTCTCATTAACTTCATTGCTCGAAAGAATCATTCCTCCACGAGGACCTCTGAGTGTCTTATGAGTTGTTGTTGTTGTTACATGAGCATATGGGATAGGACTCTCATGAACTCCTGCAGCTACAAGACCTGCAATATGAGCCATATCTACCATAAGTACAGCTCCAACGCTGTCAGCGATCTCACGGAATCTCTTAAAATCAATTGCTCTTGCATACGCAGATGCTCCAGCAACGATAAGCTTAGGATTACACTCCTTAGCGATTCTCTCAACCTCATCATAATCTATAACGCCATCGTCATTAACTCCGTAAGGAACAACGTTGAAATATTTTCCTGAAAGATTAACCGGAGATCCATGTGTTAAATGTCCTCCATGCGCAAGATTCATTCCCATGAATGTATCGCCCGGCTCCATAATTGCAAAAAATGCTGCCATATTAGCCTGTGCTCCTGAATGTGGCTGAACATTGACATATTCACAACCAAACAGTTCCTTGGCACGCTCTCTGGCAAGATCCTCAACAACATCAACATACTGACATCCACCATAATAACGCTTTCCCGGATATCCCTCTGCATACTTGTTGGTAAGAGGACTTCCCATAGCAGCCATAACTGCCTTACTTACAATGTTCTCTGATGCGATAAGCTCAATGTTCTCGTTCTGTCTGTTGATCTCATCTGTCATCGCCTTTGCTACTTCAGGGTCAAACCCCATAACCTCGTCAAAACTGTACATTATGCACCTCCATATGTTCTATAAAAATTAGTAATTGTTGTAACCCGCAGTATAATCTGCATTATAATTAGCATTGAAATACACATTATTGTATTCTTCCTCTTCTTGAACCGCATTAGGATCTTTGTACGGTGCAGGAAGAGGCATCCATGCTATAACACCTCTATCCTTGCTCTCTCTTCCACGATAGTCTGTAACAAAACCATGAAGACGAAAACTATAGGAACGTATATAAGTTGTCATTCCATCTGTGCAGATAAATTCATTACGATCACGAATCTCTTCAACCGTCGGCTCTCTGTCTTCTATCAAAATCCATTCATTCATGATACAGCCTTCTCCTTTCAATAATTTATGATCAATAGGTGATTGAGAAACTCTATTATTTCTTTCTTGAGTTGTGCATATTATATAGCTCCATTACAGACACGCTTTCGCTCTGTCTCCGTCGTAGTGGTACTAAATTCGCACTTTGTGCTCATTAAGTACCAACGACTGCGTCAAGGTCTGATAATGGATGCTATATGTAATATGCACAACTCATATACAGATTTCAATGTGTTACGCAATTACCTATTCGGTGTACAATCATATTAGATAGAATACCACGAAACGAATTATGTTTCAAGATTGACTTTATGTTTTTGGATGGTTGGAAGGTTACCTCATTACTTGAATATTGCATAAATATTGTTCAATTCATTCTGACAGCATCGATTGGTTTAAGCTTTGAAGCCCATTTTGCAGGCAGATACCCGGCGACAATACCCAGAACTATAGCCATAATTACTGCGGTTGCGCATAACCACAATGGCAAAACAGCAAGCTCCGTACCGGCTGAAAGTTTAAGCAGCTTAATTCCAAGTCTGTTAATGATCAGTTTAACAATAACAAACGAACAAGCAAGTCCGATAACGCCTCCTATACCTCCGAGTATTCCCGACTCAAGTAAAAACAACCCCATAAGCTCATCAGGATCACATCCTAACACCTTCAAAATTCCTATCTCTCCGATTCTGTCATATACAGAGGTTGTCATTGTGTTACCAATTCCTATAACCGCAACAACTAAAGCGATGGCACCTATTCCTCCAAGAAGAAGCTGTATTATCTTGATCTCCCTCTGAATCTCATCAACATATTCCTTGTTACTCTCTGCCTGATACCCCATATCCGAAAGACGCTTTACAACGGTATCAACATTAGAGACATCATCAACCTTAACGATCGCATTGCTATATACCCACTCATTTATTGGATTTCCATTACTGTCTGTCGGCTGACCTTCTATCACTCCGCCTGCAGCATTACGTTTTAATTGTTTCTTGAGTGTATCCATGTCACAAAAGGCCTCATATCTATATTCCGGGAGCATTCCCGACACCTGAAGATGTAGATTCCTTTCCACCTCATCATTTCCGATATAAACATCTACATATTCATCAGACAGATCATTCCAACTTTTTTCCCCATTTATTTCGACATCATTTTTCTCTGATTCCCTGTCAAGTTCTTCCTGTTCCTCTTTAGTAGGAGCCTTAGCTTCTGCATAGGTTATTCCTGTATTATCGTTATAGAACATATAAAGCGCACCGGCACCCATAAGTATTTCAAGCCTGTTACCATTTACTTCAGGCGTATTTCCATACATGACAGGAAGCGATTCCAGATACTTTCTAGGCACACCCGTAAGTTCATTGTAGCCTACATACTTTCCATAATACATCCTCACGCCTGCCGTAAGCATAGGCGTAACATCCTCGATATGGGGGATCTCACTAATGTCCTCGATCCGTCTGTCTGTAAGCATTCTGTCTTTGCGCTTACCCTCAGTAACACCCATAACACTAATTTCCGTTACACTGCCGTCCAATGTTGCCTCCGACAAAAGTTCACGTTTCACTCCCAGTCCAAGACCAAGCATTGACACAACGGAAATCACACCTATCACAACGCCAAGAATCGTAAGTCCTGTACGAATTCCACGTTTTTTCATGTTGGCTATACATAAATGCCATATCATAATCCTCAACCCCTGTCATTTTGCAAATTCTTCAAGAATACGCTGTTTTCTCTTTTGTCTTCTGTAAAGCGCATAAACTATTACCGCTGCAATTATTATTCCTGCTATAATCTTCCCTATCGTACTCCACACAGAAGACATATCACTGCCTTCCTTTATTTTTTCAAGATTCTCATATACCGGAACACCTACTGAGATATCATCGATCAGCATCTCAGTTGTAATTGTTTCTCCCGCTTTGGTATCGTACTTTACGATTAATTTATTTTCATTATGGTATCCTTCTGTAACAACATCCGCCTTGGTAAGCAGATCAAGATTACCACTTTTGCCCTTTTCAATATTACCAACATAGCTGTTAAGTTCGACTACATTATCTCCTTCAATCTCAGCCATAACATTATACAGCGTGCCGTCTCCGGTATTATTGATCGCAGCACTGATTTCTACGGTATCACCAACAACGCATGAGCCGCCATCAACGAACAGATCCGTAACCATAAGCTTCTGTTCAAGACTTACAGGAAGGAATATCATTTCCTCCGACTTATACTCATATCCCGATGAACTCTCATAATCTGTAACAACATTGATCTTATAGGATTTCTCTTCAAGACCGTCACATGCCTTTAATTTAAATGATACATCTTTGCTGTCACCTGCATCTATCGATTCTATATAAGCATTCCCTGCATCCTCAACAGGAATGAATTCTCCGTTCTCCGTTGATATGCTGACCTTGATATTCCTGACCTGCTTTACGGAGTGATTGCGCAGAGTAAGCTTTAAGTTAAAGTCTTTGCCGGATACAACTTCACCCTCAGACACCTTATAATCCTCAAGCATTACACGCGGAATTGCTGCATGAACGTTACTATTACAGCATATTATGCAAAGTACTAATACTACTATTGAATATATTTTTCTCATTATTAATTCCTCCTATGACAAATTCGGGTTTGTCGAGATGTTTGTCTGACGTACGCACAGTTATGATTGGTTAAAGGTTGTGATTGAAACTTTTATACCTTGTGATATTGTGAACGGCTCCAGTGACAGTCATAATTGTGCTGTATATAGAAAACTTATACAAAACAGCTCGTGCCGTAGGGCA
>CAMHMG010000078.1 GCA_946186175.1 uncultured Clostridia bacterium
TATCGTAGAATATACATTTTTCTACGAATCTCGCAGTAAATGCGAGATTCTACCTGAACAGTTAACAATATTTTTCTAGGAACTCAACAACTTTCTTCATCTCTTCATCAGTACCTATCGTGATTCTCAAATAATTATCAATACGAGGTTTGTCAAAATATCGAACATAAATATTCTCTTTCTTTGCTGCCTCAAACAATTCTTTTGCAGGAATAGACTTGTGCGTTGCAAAAACAAAGTTAGTAGAACTTTCAGGATAAGAGAATCCTAATCTTGTAAGCTCCTTGCAGAACCATTCTCTTGTATTAACAACCTTTTTAATTGTCGAATTGAAGTACTCATCATCTTTGATACTTTCAACACCTAATACTATCTGAGCATAATTCATTGTATATGAATTAAATGAAAACTTAACATTGTTAATAGCACTGATAAGCTCCGAATTTCCCATCGCATATCCGATACGAAGTCCCGCCATAGATCTTGACTTAGAAAATGTTCTTACAACCAAAAGATTATCATACTCATCAATAAGTGATAACGCACTTTCTTTTGCAAAATCAACATAAGCTTCATCAACGATTACGACAACATCTCTGTTATTATCAAGAATCTTTCTAACATTATCAAGTGGAAGATATACGCATGTCGGAGCATTCGGATTAGGGAAAATGATACCGCCGTTTTCACAGAAATAATCCTCCGGAACAATCTCAAACTCATCATTTAGTGGCTTTGTCTCAAAAGGAATTTTAAAGAGATTAGCCCACACCTCATAGAAACTGTATGTTATATCCGGAAAGATAATCGGCTTGTCAGAGTTAAAGAATGTCATAAACGACATAGCAATCACATCATCTGAGCCCACACCAACAAATACATTATCTTCTGAGATACCATGATATTCTGCAATAGCACTTACAAGTGGTTTAACTGAGGAATCAGGATAAACACGTAGTTTATTAAGATCCATATTAAGATTAACAACCTTCGGAGAAGGCGGGTAAGGGTTTTCATTAGTATTTAACTTAATCACCTTATCTATCTGAGGCTGTTCACCCGGAACATAAGGTTCTACCTGTCTGACATTTTTCATCCACTCTGCCATATGATATCAGTCCTTTCTTGTATAAATGTCGTCTTACTGTGCTTCATTCATCTTAGCAAGCTTTGCGGCCTGATCGGCTGCTGTAAGACTATCAATGATCTCATCAAGGTCTCCGTCTAACACCTGATCAAGACGATGTAGTGTAAGCTTTATTCTGTGATCAGTCACTCTTCCCTGTGGGAAGTTATAAGTTCTTATCTTCTCTGATCTGTCTCCTGTACCAACCTGACTCTTTCTAAGCTCGGCCTCTGCATCATGAGCCTTCTGAAGCTCCATGTCATACAATTTTGCACGCAGAACCTTCAGCGCTTTATCTTTATTCTTAAGCTGACTCTTCTCATCCTGACAGGAAATAACAATACCTGTAGGTATATGAGTAAGTCTTACGGCAGAATCAGTAGTATTGACACACTGACCACCATTTCCTGACGCCCTGAAAACATCAAATTTACAATCATTGAGATCTAACTCAAAATCTACTTCCTCAGCCTCCGGCATGATCGCAACGGTCATAGTAGACGTATGGATTCTTCCGCCGGATTCAGTCTCCGGAACTCTTTGCACTCTGTGAACACCACTCTCATACTTAAGTCTTGAGAATGCACCCTTACCATTTATCATAAATGAGCACTCTTTAAATCCGCCAATACCGTTCTCATTAAGACTTATAAGTTCTGTTCTCCAATGCATCTTATCAGCATATTTCTGATACATACGAAATACTTCTGCTGCAAATAATGCGGATTCATCACCACCGGCACCTGCTCTAAGTTCTACGATAACATTCTTATCATCATTAGGGTCTTTGGGGAGAAGCAATATCTTGAGCTCCTGCTCAATTGTAACGACTTTTTCCTTTGAATCGTTGAGTTCTTCCTTTGCAAGCTCCCTCAATTCTTCATCTTTCTCTTCTTCAAGCATTGCAAGGCTGTCCTCAATCGCCTGTTTAGCTGCAAGGTATTCTTTGTACTTATCTGCAATCGGTGCAAGCTCACTCTGTTCCTTCATAAGAGCTGTGTATCTTTCCTGATCATTTAATACATCCTGATCTGAAAGCTGCTCTAACACCGATTCATAACGTGCCAATATATCTTCTAATTTATCAAACATAATTATCTCCTATCTGTTTGTCACAAACAATCGTTACAATCAATCGTAATCTAGTTCTTTTTCAAACTTGCTCGTATCTTTTGTACCACTTCATACACTACAAATGTCCATACACGACCCGATCTAACCCTGCATAATCCTTCACAATCTTCACCTCGTCAAGCCCTGCATTTTCCATAAGTTTCTTAACTGCAGCTCCTTGATTATAACCAATCTCGAAGAAGATGTACCCATCAGCTTCTAAATGTTCTCCAACCCCATTAATTATCCTCTTATAGTAATTAAGCCCATCTTCTCCGCCATCAAGCGCGATATGCGGTTCATACTCCTTGACCTCAGGCATCAACGTATCAACCACCTCACTCTCAATATAAGGAGGATTACACACTATGATATCATAACTTTCTGTATCATTTTCAAAGAGATCTCCACAATTGATCCTTACATCTTCTATGCCATATCTTTCAAGATTCATTGAAGCTACAGATAAAGCCTCCTTAGAAATATCACTTAACGTAAGCGATATGTCTTTGTGATAAAGCTTAAGAGATATACCAATACAACCCGAACCACAACACAGATCAAGAACCTTTGTATTGCCATTCTTACTCATTAATGTTGATTGCGAATCATCCAACAACTCATTAACGGTTTCTACCAATATTTCAGTGTCACTTCTTGGAATTAAAACATTCTCATCAACATAGAAGGTATAATCCATGAAATGAGCCTCTCCCAAAATATACTGCAATGGATAATGTTCACCTCTAAGATCTATCAATCGCTTGTATTCCGATTCTTTATCCTGTGATACCTGTTCTTCCCCATTCATCAGCATATACATATAATTGACGTTGAGAATATGTTCTAATAACACCTTACGCTCATACTTGGCATATTCATTGCCGCTTAGTTCTAATTGTTTTTTTCCATAATCAAGAAGATCATTTATAGTTGACATAATATCAGAATCCTTCGAGATCTTTGACCTCTAACTCCTCATCAGAAATCTTAATATTCTGAGCCTCATTAACCGCATCCGCATATGCTTTACCGTATATAACTGCTTCAACAGCTACTATCGCGACCTGAATCATTTCCTCATCCGGTTCTCTCGTAGTAAGCTTCTGAATCCACATTCCGGGCTTACTGAGAACATTTAATACTACATTATCATTTCTTCCTGCTAATCTGATAAACTCATAAGAAATTCCTGCTATAACCGGAATAAGCAATAATCTAAGCAGAAATCTCAACCACATCTCTTCTGCAGTTATAAACATAAATACTATTATACTTACAATCATTACAACGAAGATGAAACTCGTGCCGCAACGCTTGTGATATCTTGAATATTTCTTAACGTTATCGGGTTTCAAATCCTTTCCGTCTTCATAGCAGTTAATAGTCTTATGTTCTGCGCCATGATACATGAAAAGTCTGTTAATATCATCCATCTGTGCAATAAGCCACACATATAAAAGGAAAATGAAAAGTCTGATCAAGCCTTCTATAACCGATAACAGGTAACGATTGCTTATCCACTTACCAAGCAGCTCAGCAATAGTTGCCGGAAGGAACATAAAAAGCGCAAGAGCTATCACTATTGAGAACAAAAATGTTATACCTAAAGCAACATCCTCTGCTTTGTCCTTAAATATATCCTTGAACAGTTTATCTGTTTTGGTTTCCTCTTCATCATCAAAAAAAGATGATGAGTAAGAAAGAGTCTTCATTCCAAGTGTTAATGCCTCAATGAAATTAGCAATACCTCTTATAAATGGAATCTTAAATACTGGATGTTTCTCACCGTACGACTCATATCTGTGGAACTTAACGTATATTTTCTTATCAGGAAGTCTTACCGACGTAGAATATCCACCGGGACCCTTCATCATAATACCCTCTAATATCGCCTGCCCACCAAGCGATCCTTTAGGAATATGTTTCTCCATATATATTATTCCTCCATAAGAAAAGGGTTGGAATTACGTTCAATCCCAACCCCTGATCATAATTATTTCGCCTCATTAACTCCATACTTACGATTGAACTTCTCAATACGTCCGCGTGCCTGAGCTGACTTCTGCTGACCTGTGTAGAACGAATGACACTTTGAGCAAATCTCAACGTGAATCTCTTCCTTAGTAGATCCTGTCACAAACTCATTACCGCAGTTACAAACTACCTTTGCCTGATAATAATTAGGATGAATTCCTTCTTTCATGTTATTACACCTCTCTAAATATATTGGCAGATTCCAACCCGCCTGTTATTACTTGTTATACTGTAAGATCTGATTTGTCCAAACAGCTTTCATATTCTATCATACAATTTTTATTAATGCAAGTGTTTTTTCTTAACTACTATTACTAATTGACTTCTTTGATCCAGTCCCAAAAAGCACCATTAGGAAATTTCTTAGCTGTATTTTTGTTAATTACCAAATAATATTGAATATTTTTGTCCTTATATGGACCTGTAACAAATTTATTATATTCATCTAATATATCGCTTGAGTTCTTTTTCCTGGGATTATCTTCAGTCCAATCTCCATTATAAAAATATATTTTGGGCGAATCTTCTTTTTCCATATATAAACCATAAAATACAGTAAATTTATCCTTATCTGTAACTGCAGGTTTCGTATTATAATTACTTCCTACCGCAAACATATAAAGATATGGCTCATTTATACCTGTAAGGTCTGCTGTCTCTAATATCTTTTTGGCAAAATCAGTTTTGGATAAATCGCAGTCTCCATTTTTTTGTTGAACTGAATTTACTCCCGGAACAATGCTCTTATTTTTTTCTACCTTACCTCCCGTCTGTGCATACAGCTCTACAAGCGCCGCCTGTGTCGCCATCATAAGACTCCTTGCATTTTCAATATTTTGATGTTTCTTAGCTCTTTCAATATAGCCCAGCAACGCAGGTACTAATAAAGCCGCTAAAATTGCAAGTATAACCAAAACAACAATAAGCTCAACCAAAGTAAAACCTTTGTTATTTCTATTCATATTTGTTGAGTTTTTTTTATTATTCATTGTCATCACTTCCTAATACTTTTAATCAAACGAAGCTACTCTTCTGAACTCTTCTACCGTTGTAACGCCTTGTTCCATAAGGTCAATACAGCTCTCACGAAGGGTCTGCATACCCTGATTCTCAATAGCATAATCCTTAATCTCTTCGGTAGTTGCACCTGAGGATATCATCTTTCTTAGTGGCTTGTCTACGACTAATATCTCATGAATAGATATACGACCGCTGTATCCCGAATTATTACAGTGATTGCAGCCATGTGCAACCTTGACAAGCGGAATATCCCTTCCGACAAACAGTCTGTCATCCTCAGACATAGGTGCCTCAGTACAGCAATATGTACATACTTTTCTTACAAGTCTCTGCGCTATAATACCATCTAATGCGGATGATACCATATAAGGTTCAATTCCCATATCAACCAGACGGATTACAGAAGAAGCAGCATCATTGGTATGTAGTGTTGACAGAACCAGATGTCCTGTAATAGCTGCACGAACTGATATGTTAGCAGTCTCAGCATCGCGAGTCTCACCTACCATTATAATATCCGGATCCTGACGAAGTAATGCACGAAGTCCGACTTCAAAAGTAAGTCCGGCCACAGGATGAACCTGCATCTGGTTAAGCTTTGGAAGATTCTTCTCAACCGGATCTTCAATAGTTGATATATTAACAGGTCTTGACGATAATTCTGCAAGCATCATATACAGAGTAGTTGATTTACCGGAACCTGTAGGACCTGTAAGATATATAATACCATTAAGAGAGCCTAACATCTTCTGAACTTTCTTATAATTCTCCTCATTCATACCAAAGGTTCCCGGATGATCAATAGTTGAATTATTAGCAAGCATTCTAAGAACTGCTTTCTCTCCAAACGTTGTAGGTATAAGAGATACACGGACATTGACAATCTGGCTTCTTATACGAACTCTAAAATGCCCGTCCTGAGGAATACGGCGCTCTGCAATATCAAGCTCACCCATGATCTTAATACGTGCTATAAGCGGAGCATGAATGTTCTTCTGCAAAGTTACGTATTCTACCATTGCGCCATCTATACGCATTCTTACCATTGTATTCTTCTCAAACGGTTCAATATGAATATCTGATACATTATCAGCATATGCCTTATCAAGCAAACTGTTAACAAGATTGATGATCGGTGTGTCATCTGTAGCATCAGATGTATCAATAAGCATCTCATCTACTCCACCGTCATCCATCTCTTTATTCGCTGCAGTTACCGCTTGTTTTGCAGAAATCTCAGCATAGTAGTAATTAATGGCATTCATCAACGGTTCTTTTTCAGAGATCATGAGTTCAATCGCTTTACCTGTGGTCTGCCTTATATCCTCAATTCCATACAGATCAAGCGGATCATTAACAACTAACTGTAATCTGTCATTTTCCATTCCAATTGGAAGCATAACATAATTCGTTGCCAACTGCTCAGGAATAAGATCAACAGCTTCAATATCCACCTTAGTATTAGATATATCAATCATCTGAACATTAAGCTTCTCTGCAAGAGCGCCTAACATCTGCTTTTCTGTAACGAATCCAAGTGTAATGAGAATTGCACCGATACGTTCACCCTTATGCTCCTTCTGATAAGCAAGAGCCTCTCCAAGCTGTGCATCAGTAATATAACCCATCTCAATAAGGGTATCACCAAGACGAAGCTTACGAATAGCTGTATTATCAACTGTACCACCACCCTGTGTAGGTGCTGTCCCTGAGCCTTGCGTAAACTTCATAGCCGGAGGCGTTGGTGTTGATGCCTGAGCCGGTGCCGGCTGTGCAGGCGCCGATTCCGGTGCTTTATTATTAGATTTATTGTCAAAATCTCCAATTCTTAATTTCATAGAATATAATCACCCTCTATACATTATACAATTAATCTACTATTGTTTCGGTCTCTTCTTCCATAGATTCATCACCGGTTTCTGAATCTTCTCCGGTCTCTGAATTACCTTCTGTAATCTCTTTAAATGCCGACCCGTCATACATATACATTTCAAAATTAATAACCAGTCTGTTTCCACCCTCCTGTGCAACCTGTACAAGCTCACCGTTAACATACTCATACGGAGAAGATGTCAGGTCACTCCACTCATAAGAAGTTACCCTGAATGCTTTATTAGTGATTATCTCATTCAATAGAGACTGGGCCTTATCTTTGTTTCCATATACATCTAACATTATTGTTGCCGCATATACATCTGCCTGAGTAGTACCCTCAATGCTATACATACCCTCATCATTATTGATTGATGCAAGAGTTTCTATGTCAACCATCCCTTCTGTTTCTGAACTCTTCGAATCATTGTCAGAAGTCTTGTCGTCACTCTTTTTCTTATCTTTTCTGCTATCTTCTGTTGTGGTGGTTGATTCTTTTTTATCTTCCGTTGATTCTTCAAGATATTGAGCCGCTTCTAATGCTGTCTGTCTTAAAGCCCAAGCTTCAGAATTCTGATAAGCAATAAGATCGACCGGCTCCTTCGGTGACTGTACACTAAAATTATTGACCTTAAGTCCATAGCTTAATGCTTCGTTAGTAATAAGCTTATCTACATCCGCCGCAACCTTATGTTCATAATATCTTGATGACAGCTCATCTACCATCTTCGTAGAATTATCCTTAAATTCTTCTATCATATCCAATTGGTATATCTTCATCTTGATAGAATCATGAAGTACCTGTGCATCATCAAGTTTCTCATCAATTTTCGAAATCTTTCTGTTAAGTGGTCTGATACCAATTATAAAGAAAAGAGCTGCTATGACAATAAGTCCTAACATATATAATAGCTTTTTATCTCTTGCCGTAATGCCTGTTGTCATATGCTCACCTCCCCGCACTTTCAGAAAGAATACATTCAAGATTAGCTACCCACTGACCCGAACTGTTAATTTCCGAATATCCCGTATAATTAACTTCGTAGAAACAGTCCTCAGCATCCAACCTGTCAATAAATGTATTGACCATATCTACTTCTTTGAAAGTGGCTGTTACTCCAATCTTTCCCTGTGACGCATCATAACTGTCGGTTGTCACCTCACCAAGTCCAACTGCTGCTTTCTTGATAATCTTCTCAATTTCTGAAGTCGGCAGAGGATAACTGTCTATATTCTTTTCAAGTAATCTAAGTGCATTAACATGACCACTGTATTGTTCAACATTAGCTGCTGCCAAGTCATATTCAGCGGCAAGCATCATATTAGACGGATTATTATTGTAATCCTGTAGCTCTTTGAGTTCTTTATTCTTCTTAGAATAAGTAACTACTCTTGATACAGTTATAATAAGCATTAAAACAAATACAGCAACATACGGAATAGCCAGCTTAATTATCTTATTGCGCTTCTCCTGATTAACTATCTCGCCCTTACCATACATCTTCAGAAGATTCTGATGATCAGATAATGTCATAAGTCCGGCAGTAGGATAAAACAGAGTATCAAGTGAATCAGTTGACGACTTATATTTGATTCCCTTCAAAACACTGATATTATATACAACTACATCCTCAGACAGATTCATTGACAATGCTCTCTCTACATTAATTGCATCATCTGTTGTCATCCCCGCAAGATATATTTGTGATATTGGATCCTCAACCTTCTCTGACTTTGAGAACTGAACGATCTGACTGACGGTATTGGATATCTCACCGGCAAATTCAAGAGTTCCGGGCCTGTTAAATGTACGCGCAGTTGTTGAATAGAAATACTCACCCTTAACAAGATAAATAGCTGTTACGGTCATTGCATCCCTTAGCATAACTACGCTGTTCTTATCCTGTTCAAAATTAATCTTTTTAAGGAAGTTGACAGCTACACCTATTCCACTGTTGATTTCCTTAAGTTCGATTCCGGCTCCGGCAAAAACATTAACATAATTGGCAATGAAATCAACATCAGCTAACTCTGTGCACACTTTCATTGTCTTATTCTTTTTGTTCTGACTGATAACATAGAAGCCAAGTAGTCTTCTTCTCTCACCACTTCTTTCTTCAAACTCTCTTTGCAGATAAATGTCAGCCTTACTCTGAGACATTATCGGCATATCAATCACTCTGACTGAAATCTGCGATGTATTGATTACAAGTCTTATTCCTTTCTTAGGAAGCTTGTATTGATTCCATAGCCCTGTAAGTGCATACTGAATTCCATCAGGGTCTGTTATTACACCATTTAAGAAACTACCCTCCGGCATAGGTGTAGAATACACATTACTAACGGATACCCCCTTACCGTTACTATGTCCTGAAAGAACCTCTATATCTGTATTGGATAAATAAACAGTTAGACTCATCTCTGTCCTCCTTGTAAATTATTCCTTTCATACAATTGTGAAACTAATCTTTCGTTCATTCACTATGTATATATCATATTTTTATTGTGCACCGATTGACTGATATGACTGATATATTGGCACAATAACGGAAATCATAATAAACCCTACAATTGCAGCCATAACAACTATCATTACCGGTTCAAGATATGCAACCATCTGTCCGATAGCACGTTCTGATTCAAATTCCATATCATCTGCTATTGAATCAAGCATTGTATCGAGTGAACCGGCCTCTTCACCAACTTTGATAGACGATTCTATCTTCTTAACAAATCCATCAACTTTACCTATTGCAGCACTCAACGATTCTCCTGCTGTTGTATCAGCTATTACCTGCTTAAACTGATTCTCAATATAGAGGTTACCGATTGTTTTGCTTGCAATATCCAAACACGATATGATCGGAATTCCCGAAGAATACAAAGAACTTAGAGTTCTTGCAAATCTGGCTGTATATATTACCTTAAACAGCTTGCCAACCTTAGGTATATGTATCTGTATCCTGTCAAGCACATAACATACAGCCGGTATCTTCTTAAGGAAATAAATGAGGAGAAATACTATAACTCCACCTATAATAAGCAGATACCAATATGCAACGACAAAATCACTTATTGCAAGCATGACTCGGGTCGGCAGAGGTAAAACAGGCATTGAATCAAACAACGAATCAAACTGCGGCATAACAAAACCGAAAATAACAGCCACAACAAGAACAATTAATCCTGTAAGAATCTTAGGATATGTCATTGCTCCCTTGACCTTAGCATTCAATCTGTCTTCCTTCGTATATTGTGCTGATATTCTCATGGCAGTATCATCAAGACCACCACTTGACTCTGCAGCACGAAACATATTAATAATAAGCTGAGGAAATACACCCCGCATTGATTCCATAGCAACTGATAACGGAACACCCTGCATAACTTCCTTAGTAACATCATTATATATCTTACGTTCATAAGGAGTTACCGCTTCATCTTCTGAAAGCATCTGAAGACACCGAACCAGTGGAATACCGGCACGCATCAATGTTCCAATCTGACGAGCAAATTCTGCTAATGCCTTAGCCTTAAGCGGTTTGTAATTAGCAGTCTTAGTCAAATCCTTCGCATCAAGGAGCATCAACTTCTTCTGTTTGAGACGCTCATGAAGATCCTGCTCGTCACCGGCGATCATTACGCCAACGACTGTTCCGCCTTCTGCATCCTGAGCTTTATATCTGAAATTGGGCATTATCATCTACCTCCCAACAAATAATCCCTATCATCCATGTAAATATGCGGCAAGCTTCATATATGCATCTATAACTTCAGTACCACATATGGTAGCTATCATGTATCCCGTACAAAGAAAAGGTCCAAAGGCAAAATGGTCCTTCTTACCCTTCTTCTTTCTTGCCAACAACACTATTCCATACAATCCGGCGCCAAGTAATCCTATAAAAAAACCAACACTTACAAGCTGCCATCCTATTATCAACCCAACTGCCGCAGACAGCTTCATATCTCCGCCTCCGAAAGCTCCCGGAATAGCAAACATAATTAGCAGCATCGGTACACTAATACATACTGCTCCTATAAGATGATCAACAAAACTGATACCCGGAAGAATCAATAATGATACTACCGCAACATATAGTAGAACAATCACAAATCTGTTGGGTATCTCCATAGTGTCAAAATCGACAAGAAAAACTAAGTCTAGTATACAAAAAAATACAAAAATCGTCAACAATATAAGCAGTTTCCAGATATCAAAATGTACTACTATATCTAGCGGTGATGATAATATGAACTCTCCTGTAACATCATTAACATCGCCAAATCTGAAAAACACCAATAATGCTAACAACCCACCAATGATTTCATTGATAAAATCACGTTTTGCAAGCTTTTCCCCACAATACCTGCATTTACCTTTAAGAAAGATAAACGAAAAAACCGGTATTACCTCATATGGTTTTAATTGTGTCTCACAACTGTCACATACAAAATGTTCTTTGAGAATCTTTTTCTGTTTCGGAAAACGATATGCTATAACGTTAACAAAAGAAAAAGATACTGTTCCTATCATCCATGCTAATATTATTGCAAGTATATATAAAAAACCTATCATCTATTCTAATCTCATTTCTATATTTCTATTCATATTCAATTAATTTCAATGTATAATATCCACTCCATATAGGTGAACCATTACTATCTATTTTGAAAATAATAATATATCTGTCCTTATAAAATGTAAATGCAGCAGGCTCATTAGTCTCCGAGTTCCACGCCTGGAGTTCAATATCTCCATCTGCTTCAGCCATCTTAAGAATCTCTTCCTCCATATCTTTCGCCATTCCATTTCTGGCAGAAGGTATGTATAATGTTCCGCCAAGACCATACTGTTCTACCGCTTTCATCTTCATGGCAATACGTATATC
>CAMHMG010000079.1 GCA_946186175.1 uncultured Clostridia bacterium
CTTACTATCTGACCGCCCTTGATTGTGTGCCGTTTATATAAATTAAGCTCACTGACTGACATACGTCCTTTCCTTGCCAATAACACATCCGGCATTGAAATCTTTCCGACATCATGAATTAAAGAGGCCAATACTATATGTTTCTGCTTATTATCACTCATCTTGGCGCGCGGAAAAAGTTTTGAATAAAACCTTACTAAAATACTTGTATATTGCTGAACATAAGACATATGAATTCTGCTCTCCGACCCGCTTTGTGTAATCATATCACTTAACAGCTCAATAAAGGTGTTATTGATAGTATAATCATTACTTATATATTCATCGACAAACATTCCCTAATTTTCTACTCCTTAAAACCTAATAAAAATCTTCTTTTGTATTTTATTACAGCATAATCCGTAATTCTCTTAAGACAGGTGACATCATTCATTCCACCTATGATTCCGATTATGGCTTTACCCTGAACAAATTTCCCATATAATAATACTCTGGAAAGAGCTTCTGCAGATGTATCTATCTGCCTTGTAACCATAAGCTTAAGAACCTCTTCATCACTTGTTTTTTTGTTATTGTCCATATTATTACTGACATTTTTAAAATCTGTCTCTGCCATAATATCAATCATTTTATTAAGCTCATCATTTTTCTTTCGAAGCTCATCTCCGCTCTTAAGCGCTGTATCTATAAGCTTTAATATAAATATTTGTTCCTCCTGGGACGTATAACCAAAACCAAAACTTATTGCTATCTCATATATACTCTTTAGCATCACCGATACGAATATTGGAATATCCGGTATACCCATACCGCCAAGTCCAAGAGCTAATCCCTCGAAGGTGGAAATAGCAAGATTCTTGTAAACAGTATTCTTAGCCTGCCTGTCAAACCTTCTGACTCCCGCTGCCGTAAAGCCCTCTTTTCTTAATTTTTTTGAAGAACTCTTAAAGGTGTGTTTTTGGGCATCCTTTTTGTACGTCTTCTCAATTAAACCTGTTCCCTTTTGAAAGACCATAAAAAAAGCCTTGCAAAATGCAGACTCCAGTGTGCGCTGTAGCGAAGCCGGAATTTTACGTCTTACAAATCTGACCCACTTCGGAGTCTTATCTAAGATATGTTTTGTAAGAAATGATTCCTCTTTTAATTTTTGATACCGCCATTCATTTTCCCACGAAAAACTCATAATTAACTTCCTTTTTGTGATGATTAAATCTATTATTGCTATACCTTAATAATCAAAGAGCAGTTGTCTCTCTGCTCCTGTTGTGACGATCTCTGCACTCCATAGCAAAGTTGATCAGAAATTCATAAAAATCCTTAACGACCGGATTCTTATCTGCCTGCTCACCATAGGAAATAATGATATTTCTCTTACAATCCTGGCCTTTAACAGGCAAAAGCACCACATTTTTCGAGGGTTCTGCACTTTCCCATGAATATTCAGGCCAAAACCCAACACCAAGTCCTGCACTGATAAGACTTCGAACTGACTCAAAATTCATACTCTCAAAAACAATGTTAGGGGTAAATCCCGCCTCCATACAGAATTGATCGCATATGTGTCTTATCGGTCTTGTATCTGCCATCATTATAAAGCCCTCTTTTGAAAGCTCGGAGAGTTCAACCTCTGTATACTTTGCATACTTCGAAGAAGCAGGCACTGCGAGGAAGAATTTTTCCTCAAGTGTCATTTGATCAGAAACTGCTCCACCCTTCGAAAGAGATGCAGTTATACACAGATCATAATCAATTGCATTCGGGCTCTGCACAAATTCAAAATTGATCTCCGGATGTTTTGCTTTATATGAAATAATACAATTAGTAACAAGTATTGATGCCGCCAAAACGTTGAGATGAATTGTAAGCTTCTGTTTCTTCTCTGCTTCCGATAATTTCTTGGGGAGATTATCGATAGTATTGACAATCGGTCTGACCTCTTCTACAAGTATTTTCCCTGCGTCAGTCAGCGCGATACCACCTTTTTTTCTTTCAAAAAGCTTGACATTTAATTCCTTTTCCAGCCTTTTTATTGATTGTGATAATGCAGGCTGCGCTATCTTTAACGAATTGGCCGCTTTAGTTATATGCTCGTACTTTGCCGCAACTAAAAAATACTGTAGTTGTTGTAACTCCATATCTGCCTCCAAATATAATACTTTTTACCACATAAATATGTCGAATTTGTGTTTTGTTCCTTACTAAACATATGAAATTTTTTATTATTCTGCCTTCATACGCTCCACATAATCATCTTTTGGCATCGGCTTTGCATAATAATAGCCCTGAATCATATCACAGCCCTGCTTTGCAAGAAAATCAACCTGTTCCTTAACCTCAACACCCTCTGCAACCGTTCTCATATTGAGACTCTTAGCAAGCTTTATTGCCTCAGTGATTACTATCTCTCCTCTGTCTCCTTCAGCCTTACCCCTGAAGAACTCCGCGTCAAGTTTAAGAACATCCAGTGGCATATCCTTTAATGAGTTAAGTGATGAATAGCCTGAACCGAAATCGTCCATAGACACTGTAAAGCCATATTCCTTAAGCTTCTTTATAGTAGTTATCAAAGCATTTTTGTCATCAAAGAAAGCACTCTCGGTAAGCTCTAATTCTATGTATTCATGAGGTGTGCCTGCTTTGTCCACAATATCCCTTATCTGTTCGGCAAGATCACTTTCAATGAAATGAGCCCTGGAAATATTAACGGAAACGGGAACGCATTTATACCCCTTATCAAGCCATGCCTTCTGATCCTTTGCAACATGCTCTAACATATAATGATCGATCTCCGTGATAAAACCATTCTTTTCAAATATTGGAATGAATCTCCCCGGCGGCACAAATCCCATATCTTCATTCTGCCATCTTATAAGTGCCTCTGCACCTCTTAGCTTATCTGTGCCCGGATCGTATTTCGGCTGATAGTATACTATGAATTCCTCATGTTCTAAGGCAAAGCGCTGTCTTTCCGTAACTGTATCTTCCCAGCGCTGATCCTCAACAAGCTTATCATCGAAGAATGCAACACCGGATTCATCGCTTGAAGACATTGTCTCCCGCGCGGTACATGCATTATTATATATAACCTCCAAATCAAAGTCTTTTCTTCTAATTATTTTGCCACTTTCATTCTTTGCAATCCCAACAGGTGCCACTCCTGCCTGAAAACTAAATGCATGCTCAAGGTCAACCTTTTCAAGCTGTAATATTATACTCTGCACCCTCATTTTAAGCCTGTCGATATCATCATATTTTAACAGCAAAGCATAATTAGAATCCATCTCGTGAGCAAGCATTTCCTTCTTGTCAAGCTCTTTACCAAGCACTGCATACACTTTTTTCAGAAGTATCTGTCCCTGTTCTACCGAATGACACATACAGTAAGTTCTGTATTTCATGAAGACAAGATTGACCACCGCATAGTTGTTCCTGGCAGTTTTCCATTTTCTTAAATACTGCTCTCCTCTGTATAGGAACCATGTCTTATTGTGCCCATTCGTAACCATATCCGTAAACAGCAGCTTAACAACCCTTCGCTGGCTCACTATATTAATAATTATATTAATTATCATTGTAATAAATAATACCGTTCCAAGTATACCTACCGCCGCAAGAAAGATTGTAAACACAGCAAAATCCTGCATGGCAAAATTAATATATGACTTTGCTATGAACTCCTCTTTGCCTTCATTAACGCTAACCGATACCCAGAAAGGAAGACGCAGTGTCGATCTGGTATTATCTCCCATAATACCCCTGGTTGACTTCTCTGCTTCGTTAATACTTTCTTTTACAATCCTTGCTTTCTCTTCTTCTGATACATTATCATCTATTTCAATTTTTCCCACGGATGACATCGTTATAATATCAAACAACGCCCTGAAATCAGGCTCTATAGTCCCGTCTTCAACATCTATATAATCATCCTGACTGTCTTCATACAGATACATATCATCGCTGTAATTAAGACCTATATCTATATCATCGCCATTTTCCACAAACATATCGGTTGCAAGCTTATATTTCTGATCACCAAGTGTTGCCGTACCCTGCTGATATATAACATTACCGTCAGTATCTCTTATGAGAAAAGCTCGCCCGCTATCAGTCAACTGCGAATAGACATCCTCCTGCTTACCTTCTTTTACTGACCTTTCATAAAGATGAGCAAGATATCTAACTGAATCATACTCTGAATTTGCCTTGTTTTGAACAAAGACTGAAATCATCATACAGGCAAATATAAAGAGCAGAAATCCGATCAGAGAATAGATCAAAATCAAAATAATAATCGAGATCCATGAACGATTCTTCTTGATTTTCCTAATTTTTTTTGAATTCTTCTTTGCCATAGTCATTTCTCCCCCTATCAGCAGGATTTTTATAAGATATTGCACAAGTCGGACAATGACCTATACAATCACCGCAATGCACACACTCCCTATCGCCGACTTCAGCCACATCGAGCTTACACTCACGAACACATATATTGCAGCCTATACATTTATTCTCATTAACTTCAACACCACATATTGATACCTTGTGAAACAACGAATAAATGGCACCTAATGGGCATAGGAATCTGCAAAAACTTCTAAATACAAACACTGCAGAGAGCATGATCGCAAGCATCACTCCGACCTTCCATGAAAACAGGGTTCCTATAAGTGACCTTAATTGTTCGTTCAAAGCAACAAGAAATATTCCTCCCTCTAACGTACCTGCCGGACATATATACTTGCAAAATCCCGGCACCGCCATAACAAGAGGGATAACGATCACGAATATGATCAGAATAATATACTTAAAATATGACAGCACCTGACTCCATGTTCCCTTCTTAACCTTCTTAGTCGGTATCTTATATAATAATTCCTGAATAAAACCAAACGGACACAAAAAACCGCATACAACACGTCCGAATATCACGCCAAAAAGCAGCAGTATCCCCACAATATAATAATTAAATCTGTACTTTGCAGACACTAAAGCTGACTGAAGACTTCCAAGTGGACACGCAAAGGCAGCACCGGGACATGAATAACAGTTAAGTCCCGGAACACAGACACCCTTGACCTTTCCCTGAAAGATGTTTCCCTTTGCAAATCCTATGAAATTACAATTATATAACAGACCACATATGACCTGTATAAGTCTGCGCTTATGTTCTCTAATCTTCACTTTACCAACCAATTTCAACTAATTCCTAACTTCGACTGATTACTGATATTAACCAATTTCCAACTTTGACCGACTACTTACATCAACAATTCCAGCTATTATTCTTAATAAACAAAATCAGGATATTCCCATTTTCAGGCTGTTCCTTCTTTCACCCTATCCCTATGCATTCATAACATATACGGACAGCCTTATTCATTATATCATTATAATCTCCCTTATTAACGCCAAATATAACGCATCCTAATCCGGCGGTAATTATGGCTATCCTTATTATCCGTTTTCTATCCATATATTCTTCACCTTACTATCATATACATAAATGTATCTATTCAGCCGTGCTTCATAGATACGCGAAAGGCTTAGCGCTATATATTATATAACTCTATTAAACATATATATCTTACCGCTTCAAATATCTACTCATTAATCGCTGCATCTATTGCTTCCTTGTATAACTTATACTGTATATCTTCACTGTCAGCTCCCAGATAGATATTCTTAATAACTCCATCCTTACCTATCACCAAAGTATAAGGAATTCCCTGTGTAGGATATCTTCCGTTGATCGCTCCATTCTCATCATAAGCAATCGGAAATGTGTATCCGTTATCCTTGACAAATGCATCTACTGTATCCTTATCCTCTACACAGTTAACTCCAACAATCTTAAGGTCATCGCCGTACTCGTTGTAAAGCTTTTCAAATGCAGGCATCTCCCCGACACAAGGACCGCACCAGGTTGCCCATAGATTGATCAGCACTACCTTGCCCTTATTCTCTGAGAGAGTGAATGTCTCTCCTCCGACAAGTTCAGCAGTAAAGTCAGGAGCCGCGTCTCCTTCCGAAAGCTCACCGTAAGTTATATCAGCATCCTGCTCATCATTTGTATCATCACTCTCTGAACTTACATCTTCTTCCTCTGTCTTCACAACCTCATCTATACTAACGTCAGCCTTTCCAGCATTTCCAATTGAATTCTGCTGTCCACAGCCTGTAAGCCCTGAAACAGCAAGAAGTGAAAATGCTGCCAAAGCCAGTAATACGTCTCTTTTACCAATCAGTTTTCTGATTATCATCATTACCTCCATAGTAATCTATAATTAAATTTGTTTAAATATAATATACCCTATCTATCTTACAGCTATATTCCTTCTTATCCTTGTCATAGTTAATCCCCACAAGAAGAATATCTCCACCATAGTCAGCAAGCTTCCCCACATAATTTTTTGCATGTATCTGATCTATTGCGGTATCGGCATCCTTATTCCACTTAAGCTCAACAATCATAGCGGGTTTATCACTGTTTTTCTTAGGAATAAACACTATGTCAGCAAATCCCTTACCTGTCGGTATTTCCCTGACTACCACATAGTGCTTTCTTGCAGTATAATATGTCATCATTATAGCAAGTGCCAAAGAGTTTTCATCATGATACCTTAATATGCTTGTATAATCCTGATGTGACTTTGAAATTGCGTTGGCCACTTTCTCGCCATCTTCATTCCATGTAGCCTCAAGAATGGAATCTGAATTTCTAAGTGCATCAATTATATCCTTCCACTCACCAACCTTGATAGCACTTTCAAACACATCCCTGACCTCTTCATTAGGAATAAATGCCTTACCGGTCTTGGGATTATAACCTAAATATCCCATATGAATAAGAGCAGTCATTACATCATCCCTGCTTTTGAAACTTGTAAGATCATTCTGATAAGAACCTGTATCAACCGGACATTCTTCTCCTGCAAGCATATTTAAAATGCAATCCTTAAGACCATCCATGTTCATAGCAATATAATCATTAAGCCCGCCAAAAGCGCCTGTGTTTTTCCAATATGACTCGCAGCCGCCGTCAATAAATGCATTTACCAATGAATTAGGATTATACATATGCAATATCTTCCTACTTCTGTCCGGTGTCATATATTCCATAATATAGCCGTCATACCATCTTCGAATTTCATTGATATCCATAATATCATCATTAGCACACATCAAAGTAACTTCTTCATCTGAAAAACCGAAATAAGGAGCCAACTGTTTTGGTGAAATCATCGTATATTCTCTGAAATTATTCATAGCCGATTCGCCGTCAAACTTCTTAATCGGAAGAATTCCTGTAATGTAACCTAATGCAAGAAACTCTTTAGATTCCTCTGTTTTGAAAAAGCCACGAAGATACTTAAGATAATCCATAATCAGCTTATGATCCGTCTTCGCATCTCTAATAACACACTCCCATTCGTCTATAATAATAACAAATTGTCTTCCGTCATTTTTCCACACTGCCTCCACCGCCATCGGGACAGTTCTGATATCATCTGAAACAGCTAAAGGATACGTCTCCCTAAAATCCTTAAGTATCGTATCATTCATAAGGTCTATGGGATTTTCATCACCTCTTGCCGCATTAAGAAACGTTGCCATATCAAAGTGAAGCACATGATACCGATTAAGGTATTTTTCATATTCAGGATCATCAGCAATCCTTAAGTTTGAAAACATCTCCCTTGAATCACAACCTACACTGTAATACGCTTTAATCATTCCTGCAACCATAGACTTACCAAATCTTCTTGCCCTGCTTACAGCAAAATATCTTCTTGATTTTCCTATATTGTTATTGAGGATTGACAACATTTCCGTCTTGTCAATATATATATCAGATTCTATATCAGATCTAAAACTCTCATTACCCGGATCTACATACATTCCCATAAAATCTCACCTACCTTTATTCTCTATGGTTTTCTATAAACAGCCCATTTGAAAATAATATTACATCATTTATTATATTCTTTCAATAAGCAAGAAATAATTAATTACATTGTACCAAATATCATCTCTACAATAAAGTGCCGGCTCCATGTGAACACGAAACCGGCACTTTATTCATTCGTAACTATTCATTTTTCAAGTCAACTGCATCTTAATGTGTTTTTCTCCTCATAGAGTTCTCTGCGTATCTTCAGAGCTCTATGAGACTCATTTTTCACGTACTTAACAGATGTATTCTAATATTATCATACCGCAAGATCAACATGCTGTACAGTTCCAACTCCTCCGCTTTCGCGTAAGAATATTCCTGTCTGTCTGATCATTCCGTTAGTATTGTTCGAAGCATCATTTAAATGATAATCCGTGCTTGCGCTTCCGAGATATATCGCACCGACATCTGCTTCCTTAAGACCGATGAGCTTATCATTGCCATCCTCATCCTTTGTCCAGACCTTGAGTTTGGAATAGATGTCATCACCCTCATCAATCCAGCCGTTGCCGTCTTTGTCATAAGCAGCCAGATCTGCAAACCCGTCTCCCGACTTGGTTCCGAAAAGCTCCGACCCATCATTGATAACGCCATCACCATTCTTGTCATAAGCTAAGAATGCACTGCCCTTCTTGAGATTAGATATCTCATCCTTCTTACCGTCACCATCAAGATCGAAATAGAACTTCTGGTCGGAAAGACCTGCCGGACTGTTATCAAGATTGATAACGAGCGGATCTGTCATTATGTAGGACTCTAAGCTCTCAGCCTGAACAGAACCGCAAAATGCCCTTGACATCTCCAGATCAAGATTAAATGATATCTCTCTTCCATCCGCTGTCTTGGCGATTCCGGTAGTAGAGAAAGTCATGCTCTCCTGCTCCATTACAAAACTGCTCTTACTTGTATGGCGAACCCATATATTGCCTCCGCCATTCCTGATCTGACGCCTTTCCTCAGCAGTCTTGATCACTCTTCCACTGCCACCACTTTCACTGCTGCCTGTAAGATCAAGCACTCCGTTAGATCCCGACAAAGATACCTTTCCAAGCCGCTTCATCGTGTGTTCAAACTTTCTGTCGTAGGCCTCCATCTCTTCTGACGTCATCTCTCTTCGAAGATTAGAAAAGCTGCGTCCCTTGCCTCCATTTCTCATCTGTCTTAGAATCTCAGTAAGTCTTCTTAGGATTCTGATGATCTGTTCATCCTTGCTCTCAGCCTGCTTAACAGGCTCAAGCTCCGTCTCATCGGCCTTATGGCTCTCCATCCATTCCTTAACAGAGCTGTCGGCATGATTATGCCCCTTGTGTCTGCCATTGTCATGGTCGATCTTGTCATGACGTCTTCTGGCTTCATCAGAGATAGATATGACCGCTGCACTATCTTGTTTTCTCTCTTTGGGTTTCTCGGGGACAGGTTCTTTAGATTGCTGCTCGGAAAGCTTATTCCAATTAGCAGCAGACATCTGGGTGACAACAGATGTCGTTTCCTGATAGTGATTGTAGCTCGAACTACCCTTCATAGCTACCGCACTTTCTGTGATCCTCATAGTAATCAACTCCTTTCTTTCCTATGAGTGCCAGGTGATTGCGAAACTCATATACACTTTTCAATTAGTTTCGCAATTGCACATATGGGTATATAACCCTAAAACGAATGCAAATTTCGTTCATCCATGAACGAAAAAGGTATATATTTACAAAAGTAAATATATACCTCCATTATAACAGATTACATACATAAATCAAGCATTTTATTGATATTATTCTTAAATTATATCTTCTATAAAAAATGCTTTTTGTTATATTACGTCGACTCTCTTTCGATCAATACCGGCGTTGTACAAAACGACTGCGTCTGCATATTCGGTTTTTTGATTTTCTGCAGTATGAATCTTGCAGCCTGATTACCCATATCAAACATATCCACCTCAATAGCAGTAAGCGTCGGCTGAACCAACATTGAAAACGGATAGTTATCAAATGTCATAAGTGCTATATCTTTAGGTATATCCAGATTCTTAACTCTAATACTCTGAATACACCCAAGAGCAAGATAGTTATTGTTACACAGTATTACCTCGGGAATCTTCTCTCTTTCCAATATCTGTTCGGTAATCCTTCGGCTGTCATCAAAACCGGTTATACCTGATATAGTTTCTATTGTCAGCTCTTCCTCTTCAAATGCTATATTAATCCCTTCAAGTCTTCTAAGCGATATCTGGTCATTTACCGGATCACCCATCAGGAATACAATCCCTCTATATCCCTTATCAAGCAGATAGTTAGCCGCTATCTGTCCTGCTGACTCGTGACTTACATCAATCCAGCTGAGTGTATTGACAAAATTGGGTTTTCCAATAATAAGATGAGGATAAGCTTCTTTTCCAAGTACAAATGCCAGCTGTTTTGTAATTATTCCGGCATGAAGTATGATTCCATCCGCCTCTTCACTAAGCATTAATTCCTTTATCTGATTAGGCGCATTATCTACAGTCACATGCTTAAATATCAATGAATATCCCTTTTCTTCCAGATATCTTTCAACTCCGGTAACTATCTCAAAAAGATGCGGATTTTCAAAACCAATTCCCTTGGACATATCTGCCGCAAAGAGAATGATTCCGTTCTTCTTCCTTGCAAAGCTTCTCGCTCTGGCATTAGGCTTATAGCCTATCTCTTCTGCCTTCTTGCGAATTCTTTCCTTAGTCTTTTCCGATATTGAATAACTGTCATTAAGTGCCTTTGAAACCGTAGAGATAGATACCCCTGCCGCTTCGGCAAGATCAAAAATTGTAGCCGCCATATGTTATGTCCTTCTTATTCCATATTATAGGTAATTGCGAAACTCAATAAAATATGTATATGAGTTGGGCATATTACATATAGCATCCATTAGCAGACCTTGACGCAGGCGTCGGTACTTTTGCACCGTATTTTGGTGCATTATGTACCGTTACGCCGTAGGCAGAGCGAAAGCGTGTCTGTAATGGATCTATATAATATGCACAGCTCAATAAAAAAATATAGCTTCGCAATCGTCTATTCTTTTATTACAACGTAACCGTTTTCGGTAATCTTACCTTCATTATAGTTCTTACTATATATTATACTACCTGTTTGTGGAACAGCAAGCTCATTATCTTTGTTATTAATATAGATTGCTATTGATTCTTGTCCGTCATTTCTTCTATATCCATAGGCACCATTTTCTGCAATAAGAGTCTCAAACTCTCCATTTCTGATACAGCTGTGGTTCACACGGAGATTGATAAACTTCTTATAGATGTCTTCAAGCGGATCTTGTTTATCAAATTCCATAGGTCTTCTGTATTCATCTTCACTCTTACCGGTAAGACCTTTTTCATCTCCATAGAAAATACTCGGCATCCCGACAAATGTCATCTGGAAGAGTATTGCAAGCTCCATTTTCTCTCTGTCATCTCCACACTCTGTAAGAAAACGACTTACATCATGACTGTCAAGAAGATTAAGCTGTGCAAAGACTGACTGTTTAGGATATCTCATCAAAAGATTCGATACTCTGGCATCAAACTCTTGAGCATCAATTGTTTTATAAGCAAAGAACTGTCCGCAGAATCTTCTGACATCATAATTCATTGCGCCATCCATCATGTTTCCATTCACATAATGGTTTGCATTTTCCCAGACCTCTCCTATCACAAGCGCATCAGCTTTCTCATTTTTAACAGAGTTCCTGAAAGCTCTTAAGAACTGATCGTCCACTTCATTTGCAACGTCAAGACGCCATCCGTCAACGTCAAATTCCCTTATCCAATAAGCTCCAACCTCACAGAAGTAATCTCTTAGTCCCGGATTTGCCGTGTTAGTCTTTGGCATATCAGGAACATAAGAAAAACACAGATAGTCAGGTTCCTCTCCCTCTGCCGGAAATACAGGCTTATCGGGAATATCATAGAAATAACCAGCATATTGGGATTCTTTGCCATTTTTTATGACATCCTGAAAGAACTCGTGACGCCAGCTTATATGGTTAAAAACTCCGTCTACGATAACCCTGATGTGCATATCGTGAGCT
>CAMHMG010000080.1 GCA_946186175.1 uncultured Clostridia bacterium
GCAGAATTATAAAGAAAAATGTTGTGCCGGTTATGTTGATTGTGACTACGTTGGCAGTATTATCGTTTGGTATTATCCGTTTGACTAATGATGTTTCAGCTGCATGGAAGGAGGACGATAAAGGAAAGACATATACTCTTGATGATGGTAAAAATGCAGTTGGATTTGAGGTTATCAATGATAAGAAATATTATTTTGATAATGAGGGGTATCTGAAAATAGGTAAAATATATATTGAAGATGAAGATGCATATTATTTTGCTGATGAAGAAGGGGTTATACAAATAGGAGTTGTTAAAAAAGATGATACTTTTTATGTCACAGATGATACAGGAAAGATTAAGGTCGGCTTTGTTGAATTAGACGGTAATACTTATTATTTTAATACAAGGGCGGAGCAATTATTTGGGTGGCTTAAAATTGATGAAGACTGGTATTATGCTGATGAGAAAGGAATAGTCAGAACCGGAATGCTTACAATTGATGGTAAGAGGTATTACCTCGGAACAGATGGTAAACGTGTAAGTGACGCAGTTATGGATATTGACGGTGTCACTTATGTATTCAGCTCAGATGGAAGTGTAGATGAGAACGCAACCATGTTGTATCCGGTATATAGTTTTATTTCACAGTATAGGACGTCCTTAGGACTTTCTGATGTTATCATGAATAAGAAAGTATCAGCTTGCGCAAATGCCAGGGCTACAGAACTGGTGAACGGATATGCCGTTGATGATAATGGGTTAGAACTTATGCTTCAAAACAGAGGCATTAAATGCAATGGTGGATATGAATTTTCATATGGAGGAGTTGATGGCTATGGCATTGAGCAGTTGATCAATAATATGAAAATTGATGATAGAATGATGAATGCACTTAGAGATGGAAGTGTCAATGTCTCCGGAATCGGAATGTATACTGAAGAGGA
The DNA here is from genome assembly GCA_946186175.1 of uncultured Clostridia bacterium. Classification (GTDB taxonomy): domain Bacteria; phylum Bacillota; class Clostridia; order Lachnospirales; family Lachnospiraceae; genus CAG-590. The sequence goes on from CAMHMG010000080.1 coordinate 929, forward strand.
TAAAACGTATTTTGATATTATTATAATTGAAGAAATGCAATGAGTAATGATATAGTTTTACTCTGAGATATATATGATATAATCTATAAATCATATAAATAAGACCCCATAAAGTAAGAATTAAATCTTACGATGTGAGGTCTTTACTATTATAGTATATAATCATAAATGATATCCGTTTTAATTGTAGAATTTTTTGACATTATCCAGAACTGCAGACATATTTAATAGTAATGAGTCAACTATAGTGATAGCAGCCATTGACTCAACAACAACAACTGCCCTTGGAACCACAATCGGATCATGTCTTCCTTTGATTGCAATCTCAATTTCTTCGCCGTTACGATTAACTGTAGACTGTTCTTTGAAAATTGATGGAGTGGCTTTAAATGAAGCACGTACGATAATATCACTTCCATCACTGATTCCGCCAAGTATTCCACCGGCATGATTAGTCTTTTTGGAAATTGCGCCATTATCATTTATGCAAAAAGCGTCATTATTCTCTGAACCTTTATTCTTTGTAACATTAATACCATCACCGATCTCGATTGCTTTAACTGCACCGATTGACATTAAAGCTTTAGAAAGATTAGCGTCAAGTTTTTCAAATACAGGATCACCGATACCTGCTGGAACGCCTTGAATTATACATTCGACACATCCACCAATAGAATCCTTGTCTTTGGAAATCTCTTCAATTAACTTGCCGGCATTTATTGCTGCCTCTGCATCCGGCATATAGAGCATATTATTATTAATCTCATTAATGTCGAATTTGTTTTTGTCGATGCATATGTTTCCGATTGAACGTGTATAGGTAGTAATGCTGATTCCCAATTGCTCTAATAATTTGATGGCAACAGCACCTGCGGCAACTCGTGCAGCAGTTTCGCGGCCTGAAGAGCGTCCGCCACCACGATAGTCACGAAAACCGTATTTTGAATCAAAGGTATAATCGGCATGACCCGGACGATAGTATGATGCAATATCACTATAATCCTTGGATTGCTGCGAAGTGTTATATAAAAGCATAGATATAGGAGTGCCTGTAGTTTTTCCTTCAAATATACCTGAAAGAATTTCAATTTCATCATTTTCCTTACGTGGTGTTGAATATTTTGATTGCCCCGGCTTGCGTCTGTCAAGATATGGCTGGATATCTGCTTCTGAAAGAGGAAGTCCTGCCGGGCATCCGTCTATAACTACCCCTATTGCTTTGCCATGTGATTCCCCCCATGTTGTTATACGAAAAATAGTGCCAATTGATGAACCTGCCATGATTATTCTCCTTTGTTTATAATATGTTTAGGCAATTGCACAACCTGGAAAAGTAAAATATCGTTTCACAATTGTCTATTACTGTCTATTATTTTTTATGTTAGCATATATAAAGCTTAAGTGTAAAGTAAAAATATTAAATCTAGGAAGCATAGCTGAATAAATACATTATATTTAAAGAATCTGAATAAAAACTTAAAATAGTACTTAATCTTAGAAATAACTTTACAAAATCTAAGCTTTATTATATAGTTACCATGAAAGTCCAAGATACCTGAGACCTTAGCGTACTCTGGTGCGCTTAGTTCGAAGTATGCAGAGCAAGCCGAGCCAAAGGGCGACGGCTGATTGGGAAACTAAAGAAGTATGATATTGAGAAATGGAGATAAGAAATGAGTAAACCGGTTGTTGCAATAGTGGGAAGACCAAATGTGGGAAAATCTACTTTATTCAATGTATTAGCTGGCTCTAAGATTTCTATTGTTAAAGATACACCGGGAGTTACAAGAGACAGAATATATGCAGATGTTAATTGGCTGGATTATAATTTCACCATGATTGATACAGGTGGAATTGAGCCCGAAAGCGATGATATAATATTGAAAAGTATGCGTCAACAGGCAGAAGTAGCCATGCTTACTGCTGATGTTATCATTTTCCTTGTTGATGTAAGACAAGGTCTGGTTGACGCAGACGGCAAGGTTGCGGATATGTTAAGAAGAAGCAATAAGCCTGTTGTTCTGGTAGTCAATAAGGTTGATAATTTTGATAAATTCATGCCTGATGTTTATGAGTTTTACAATCTTGGATTGGGAGATCCTTTTCCTGTTTCTGCAGCGTCACAGTTGGGACTTGGCGATATGCTTGATGAGGTCGTTTCACATTTTAAAATGGAAGACAAGTCCGATGAGGAGGATGACAGACCTAAGATTGCGATTATTGGTAAGCCTAATGTAGGAAAAAGCTCGATAATTAACAAATTGCTCGGAGAAGAGCGTGTTATCGTGTCGGATATTGCAGGTACAACCCGTGATGCAATAGATACAGCTGTTGTTAGAAATGACAAGGAGTATGTGTTTATTGATACCGCCGGTCTCAGAAGAAAGAGTAAGGTCAAGGAAGAGATTGAGCGGTTTTCGGTTATTCGAACTGTTACGGCTGTTGAACGTGCTGATGTCTGTGTATTGGTCATCGATGCTACGGAGGGCGTAACGGAGCAGGATGCTAAGATTGCGGGAATAGCACATGAACGCGGTAAGGGTATGATAATTGCGGTGAATAAATGGGATATCCTTCCTGATAAGAATGATAAGAGTGTATATAAGTTTACAGAAGAGGTCAGAAGGATTCTTTCCTTCATGCCATATGCTGAGATAATATTCATTTCAGCTAAAACAGGGCAAAGACTGCCAAAGCTCTTTGAACTCATAGATGTGGTTATAGATAATCATGCATTAAGAGTTGGTACCGGAGTGTTAAATGAGATACTGACAGAGGCAGTTGCATTGCAGGAGCCGCCTTCAGATAAGGGAAAGAAATTAAGGATTTATTATATGACTGAAGTTTCTGTTAAACCACCTACATTCGTTATTTTTGTAAATGACAAGAGTCTGACGCATTTTTCTTATACCAGATATATTGAAAACAGAATAAGAGATGCGTTTGGGTTTAAAGGAACTCCTCTGCATTTTATAATCAGGGAGAGAAAAGATAAATAATTAAATTTATAGACAATTGCACAACTTATATACACTTTTCAATAAGTTTCGCAATTTCATAAAATTATTTATACTATGAAAGGAATATCTCATGGATATAGTTGCTAGAATTATATGTTTGTTCTTTGGATATTGTATGGGACTGATACAGACTTCATATATATATGGAAAACTGCATGGTATTGATATTAGAGACCATGGCAGTGGCAATGCCGGAACCACCAATGCTTTGAGAGTCCTTGGTAAAAAGGCAGGTCTTATAGTTTTTTTGGGAGATCTGTTTAAAGCGGCAATTGCGTGTGTTATTGCAAGATTCGTTGGAATGACTTTCTTTCCGGATATCATTTATCCAATGATCTTATGGTCAGGGTTTGGCGTTGTCATTGGTCATAATTATCCTTTTTATATGGGATTTAAAGGAGGTAAAGGAATTGCAGCTACTGCAGGAGTGATTCTGGGACTGCTTGACTGGAGAATAATGGTTGTGTGTCTTGTTGCATTTATTATAACTGTTGCAATAACGAGATACGTTTCTGTGGGTTCGCTTGTTGTAGTTACACTGTTCTTCTTAATATTTCTATTGCTTGGAATCTCGGGTAAGATACTTAATCCATCGACCGGCGGCGCGTTGTCGGGGGCAGCACTTGTTGAGAGCTGTGTGGTGATATTTATGTTTGGATGTCTTGCATTTTACAGACACAAACCTAATATAATAAGATTAATTCATGGTGAAGAGAATAAATTATTTTAACTCATTTGGTGTTAAGCTACGACTTGAGTTTTAAAAAATTAAATTATAACCAGATTGGAGGTTTTATGATGAAAAACATTGCAATTTTAGGAGCCGGAAGCTGGGGGACAGCTCTTTCTATTCTTCTATGTACTAATGGTCATAGTGTTAAAGTATGGTCAATCGATCCGGAAGAAGTTCTAATGCTTAATAAATACAGAGAACATAGGGATAAACTGCCCGGAGTAATGATTCCAAGTTTTATTGAATTTACAACAAATATGGAAAATGCAATTAATGGCGCGGACATGGTCGTATGTGCGGTGCCTTCACCATTTGTAAGATCAACTATGAATAGTGCCTCAAAATATATCAAAGAAGGTATGATCGTAGTTGATGTTGCTAAAGGAATTGAGGATAAAACTTATAAGACAATGACTGAAATAATTCGTGATGAATGTCCGAATGCAAGAGTAGGTATACTTTCCGGTCCCAGTCATGCTGAGGAGGTCGGTCGTAAGATCCCAACTACTGTTGTCGCAGGATCTAAAGATAAGGAAGTAGCTGAGATCATTCAGGACACCTTTATGAATGATTTTTTCAGAGTATATACTAGTCCTGATGTAATCGGAATTGAACTTGGGGGATCACTTAAAAATGTTATTGCTCTTGCGGCCGGTATTGTAGATGGACTGGGCTACGGTGATAATACAAAGGCGGCTCTTATGACAAGAGGTATTGCTGAAATGTCAAGACTTGTCACAGCGATGGGTGGTAATATTGAGACAGTTGCCGGACTTTCAGGAATAGGAGATTTGATAGTTACATGTACCTCCAAACATTCTAGAAATAGAAATGCAGGATATCTTATGGGTCAGGGTATGACTTATCAGGAAGCTATGGATGAAGTCAAGATGGTCGTTGAAGGAGTTTATTCTGCAAAGGCCGCTTATGAACTTGGCAAGAAATACAACATTTCCATGCCAATCGTTGAGGCTGTCAACAGAGTCCTGTTTGAAGATGAGAGCGCTCGTGATGAGGCTGCTGCTTTATTCCTCAGAGATAAGACTATGGAATCGACTAATCTTAAATGGGAATAAACAACTTTAATAATCTGTATGAATAATAAGGACTGCTCCCGCATATATTCTTCTTAGGTAAATGTATAACCATCATTAGAATTTTGATGTTTGTATTGATTTAAAGGAGGATGTTATGAAGGAGCAGTTTGACGTTTATGCAGATATAATGGAGCGCACGGATGGAGAGATGTACATAGGAGTTGTCGGTCCGGTAAGAACCGGTAAGTCTACATTTATCAAACGATTCATGGAAACACTTGTACTTCCAAAGCTTCCGCAAGGCCCTGAAAAGGAGAGAACAATTGATGAGCTTCCTCAAAGCGGAACAGGTCGAACGATAACAACCACAGAGCCTAAGTTTATTCCAAAAGAGGCTGCTGAAATATCATTAAATGATGAGACTAATATTAAGGTACGTCTTGTAGACTGCGTCGGATATATGGTTGATGGCGCAACAGGACATCTTGAAGAAGATAAGGAACGCTTAGTTAAGACTCCCTGGTATGATTATGATATTCCATTTGCAAAGGCGGCGCATATAGGAACTAAGAAGGTTATGACAGACCATGCAACTATCGGAATTATAATGACAAGTGATGGTTCATTTGGAGAAATTGAGAGAGATGATTTTGCTCCTGTCGAGAGTGAGATAATAGAGGAAATGAAAACACTTGGAAAACCATTTGTGGTCATTCTTAACAGTGTCAGACCGTCAAGCGCTGAAACTATTGAGCTTGCAGATAAACTTACAAATCAATATGGGGTTAAGGTTCTTCCTGTTAATTGTGACCAGCTTAAGAGTAAAGATATTATCTCGATATTAAAATACATATTATTGGAGTTTCCTATAAGTAAGATTAGATTCTACATTCCCAAATGGGCAGAGACCTTAGAGTATGAGAACCCGATCAAACAGGCGCTTATTGAGTATGCAAGACAGGTTCTGAATGCAGTTGACAGCATGAAACATGTATATGAGGTCGAACAGCCTGATAGCGATTATATTAATGATGCTTCCGTGAATAATCTTGATTTAAAGAATGGTACAGTTGATTTTGTTATCAGTATCCCTGAAAAATATTATTATGATATGTTGTCCTCTTTGTTAGATGCAGATGTACATAATGAATATGAATTTCTAAGATTGTTAAAAGATGTGTCAGGAAGAAGAAAAGAATACAACAGGGTTTCGGATGCGATGGACAGCGTACAGATGAAAGGATATGGTCTTGTAATGCCGGAGAAAGAGAACATTACTTTGGCTGAACCTGAACTTATCAAACATGGCAGTAAATACGGTATTAAGATTAAAGCTAATGCGCCATCACTTCATTTTATTAAAGCAAATGTATCAACGGAAATTGCCCCGATAGTAGGAACGGAAGAACAGGCCAAAGATTTCTTAAGTAATATGAAGGAACAATTGAAAACTTCTCCGGAAGCTCTCTGGAATATTAATATTTTTGGCAAAACTGTAGAACAGATGGTTGAAGAAGGATTGATATCAAAATCGAATAAGATAAATGACGAATCACAGATTAAATTACAGGATACAATGGAAAAGATAATAAATGACAGCAATGGCGGAATGGTATTTATTATAATTTAAGGTTTGCTATTTCTATTTGTTTATTATATAATGGAAAAAGTTTTGTGCAAATAACGATAGGATAAGTTGATATGGATATTGAATATAAGTTAAGAGTTTTTGAGGGACCGCTCGATCTATTATTACATTTAATAGAAAAGAATAAAGTAGATATATATGATATACCGATTGTAACAATTACCGAGCAATATCTTGATTATGTCGGACAGATGAAAGAGCACAATATGGATGTCATGAGTGAGTTTTTGGTAATGGCAGGTATGCTCTTGCAGATCAAGTCAAAGATGCTGCTTCCGAGAGTTGAAAATGAGGAAGAAGAGGAAGAAGACCCGAGAGCAGAGCTTGTGAGACGGCTTCTTGAGTACAAAATGTATAAATATGTCGCATTAGAGCTTAAGGATATGGAGCTTGATGCCGCTAAGAATTTTTACAAAAAACCTACGATCCCCAAAGAAGTTTCGGCTTATAAAGAAACAGTCGATCCGGCTGAACTTGTAGCGGATATTACACTCAGACAGCTCAATGATATATTCAAATCTATCATGAAAAAACAGGTAGATAAGATAGATCCAATAAGATCCAAATTCGGTACCATAGAAAAAGAAGAGATTAACATCGAAGATCGAATGGTGCAGATACGCGAAGAGGTAAAAGGTCTTAAAGGTATTAATTTCCGTACTCTGTTAGAATCACAGCCGACCAGGATGAATATTATTATTACATTTATGTCGATACTTGAACTGATGAAGGTCGGTGCTATTACGATCAGGCAGGAAGAAACCTTTGGCGAGATCGTAATTGATTCACTGGATGATATCGATACTGTTATAACTCCAATGACAGTTTCGGGTGAAGATGCACCTTTATAATCATAGTCGTTTACTTGATTTTTACAATTGAGAGGATATATACATGGCAAAGGACAAAGACGAATTGAAAACAGATGAACCTATTAATGTAATAGAAGGAAGAATCGAAGCTATTCTGTTTTCCATGGGTGAAGCCGTTGACAGAGAACAGATAGCGCAGGCTTTATCGATTGATACGGATACGGTAGTCAAGATAATTCATAATATGATGGATAAGTATGACAGTGTAGACAGAGGCATAAGAATTGTTGAACTGGAGAATTCTTTTCAGATGTGTACTAAGTCCGATTATTATGATACCTTGATCAAGGTAGTAAATGTTCCTAAAAAACATGTTCTGACAGATGTTCTATTGGAAACCCTTTCGATAATTGCATATAAACAGCCTATAACGCGCCAGGAGATAGAAGCTATTAGAGGAGTATCGTGTGCACATACAGTTAACAAACTGATCGAATATAATCTTGTTCAGGAAGTGGGAAGATTAGAGGCAATCGGAAGACCCATTTTGTTTGGAACAACTGATGAATTTCTCAGAAGTTTTGGAGTACAGTCGACGGACGAACTTCCTGTTATCACTCCGGATAAGATTGAAGACTTCAAACAGCAGGCTTTAGAGGAGGCGCAGCTTACATTTCCGTCAGTGAAGGATTGATAATTTGTTAGATTTTATAACACATCTATGAAACAGAACAGCACTAAGGTTCAGTTACGCAATTTAAGGAGCTTACTTCACCAAGTGCATCATGTATACATGAAAGTACTTAATAGCTACGAATAAATGTAATGACATGTTCATATATTATGACTAAACATAATATAAGGTTTTGAACATGTCATTTTTTATTTCTAAATTAAAATCATTTACTAAAAAAGTATTATTTCTCATTATAATATCTTTACCTTTGATACTAACAGTTTTCTGCAATATTATTGGTAAGAACGATAATCATATTAACAGAGACGTACAGGTTGAAATTGAAGAAGTTAATGTAAAACGGTATTCTGCAGTTGATAATATTCATGCAAAATATGCACTGCTGATGGATGCAGACAACGGTCGTGTTTTATATGAAAAGGATGGATTTACAAAGGCACCTATGGCTAGTACAACTAAGATAATGACTCTCATAATCGCTTTGGAAAATGCCAATCCCAATGATGTTGTTACTGTATCTGATTATGCGGCTTCAATGCCGGATGTACAGCTTAATATCAAAAGTGGAGAACAGTACAGATTAATCGATCTTATGTATTCTATGATGTTAGAGTCTCATAATGATTCTGCTGTTGCTATAGCAGAGCATGTTGGGGGAAGTGTTGAGGGGTTTGCAAAGCTTATGAATGAGAAAGCATATGAGCTTGGTGCGTATAATACGAATTTTGTTACTCCTAACGGGTTGGATGCTGATAACCATTATACGACAGCGTATGATCTGGCTCTGATTGCTTCATATGCGATTAAAAAGCCTGATTTTCGTGAAATAGTTGGAACACAACAGTATTCATTTAATGAACAGACTAAGGGAAAAGCTTTTACGGTTAATAATAAAGACAGGTTTCTGACATCATACCCTGGGGCAATTGGAATCAAAACAGGATTCACCGGTAATGCGGGTTATTGTTTTGTTGGAGCAGTAGACAGGGACAACAAACATCTTGTAAGTGTAGTGCTTGCGGCCGGTTGGCCGCCCTATAAGATGTATAAATGGCAGGATACATTAAGACTGATGGATTATGGGATTACTTATTATAATTTTAAAGATATAATCAGTAAAGATACAGTATTTGAAAGTGTTAAGGTTACTGACAGTATAGAGGGAGGAGATATAACACCGTACATAAATGAAAATGTATCCCTTCTTTTGTCTGAAGATGAAAAGGTGGATATAGAAATTAATTTACCGAAATCTCTGCAGGCTCCTGTATTGAAAGATGAAGAAATTGGCAGTGTAAAGATATTGATTGATGGAAACGAATACAGGAAATTACCGGTATATTCAAGTGAGGGTAAGAGACGCTTGACTTATAAATATGTTTTAAAAAGTCTGATATGTAAATATATAAGAACAACAAATGAAGATATAATTAACTAGTATGTATTGCAGATTTTTGGGTTATAAATATATTTATCGTTTTTTTTTGAATAGGACTTAATAATAAATGAATTATAACGTAGGAATAATTGATAAACGAATTATTGACTATATAACTTTAACGTGTTAAACTCATTAACATATTTATATGGTATGAATTATTAATGAAGTTATAAAGGAGACTTGAGAAATGGGATTACATTATATTTTTGAGGTACCGTCTGCCGATGAGATCAAGGAATTATATCCAATGAGTGAAGACCTGGTTAAGATCAAAGAAAAAAATGATGCTGATATAGCAAAGGTATTTACGGGAGAATCAGATAAGTTTATTGCTATAATCGGTCCTTGTTCTGCAGATAATGAAGATGCAGTGCTTGATTATACAACAAGACTTGCAAAAGTTCAGGAAAAGGTTAAGGACAAGCTTATAATTATTCCAAGAATATATACTAACAAGCCCAGAACTAACGGTTCCGGCTACAAGGGAATGCTTCATCAGCCAAATCCTGAAGAGAAACCTAATTTTATTGAAGGTCTTAAGGCTATTCGTAAGATGCATATTGATTCAATTAGAGAATCGGGACTTACAGCTGCAGATGAGATGTTATATTCGGATAACTGGAGTTATTTATCTGATATTCTTTCATATGTTGCGATAGGGGCAAGGTCTGTTGAGAATCAGTCTCACAGACTTATCGCGTCAGGGATTGATGTTCCTGTTGGAATGAAGAATCCAACCTCCGGTGATTACACAGTTATGATGAACTCATGTGTAGCAGGACAATCTAAGCATACATTTATGACAGCCGGATGGGAGGTTAAATCTGACGGTAATCCTTTGACACATTGCATATTGCGTGGTTCTCTCAATAAATATGGTGTATCTGCACCTAACTATCATTACGAGGATCTTATAAGACTTTGTGAGGCATATCAACAGTTTCCGGATCTCAAGAATCCTGCTGTTATTGTTGACGCCAACCACAATAATTCGGGTAAGAAATGGGATCAGCAGCCAAGAATCGTCAAAGAAATTCTTCACAGTATGCGCCACAGTGATGATGTTGCCAGACTTGTCAAAGGTGTTATGGTTGAATCGTATATTGAGGACGGCAATCAGCCTGTCGGTGGCGGCTGCTATGGAAAATCTATTACAGATCCATGTCTTGGCTGGGAAAAGTCTGAGAAGTTACTTCTTGAGATGGCTGAATTACTATAATGTTGGCAGCTTCTATTAGATCTATTTGAATACCTTCATCGTTCTCACCATGCTTCAAGCCATGATTTTGGTTTTTTCTCATTTTTTAATCCGAAATATTTGAGAGAAAGATAAAAATGTGAAAGCTGTTCTTCTAATGCGTTACTTCCATTGCATTCTACAGGGGAAAGACCGGCATGTCTGAACGTAAACTTAGTTTTGAACGTTTCGTCAATCATGAAGGTTTTCCCAACACGTCTGCGTCCATATACTGCAACAAACTCAGACTTTCCGCTATTATATAGATTATTTAGTTCTGTTAATTCATGTTTTCTTCCAATCATTTCATCACCTCTTTTAAAAAAATTCATA
>CAMHMG010000081.1 GCA_946186175.1 uncultured Clostridia bacterium
ATAAAATAAAGACTTTGCATAGAGTTATAATTAACAAAAATTATTTTGTTATTTTTATGATTTGTTAAATAAAAGGAATTGAGATATAGATAAAAATAAGATATAATAACAATAAGTGGGCTCTTATGAGGCTCATGGTGCTTTTAATAACAACTAGAGGAGAATAACGAATGAAAAAGCAACTATCATTATTTATAATGCTATGCTTAATAAGCGTTGGATTATTGGGTTGTCAGAAGGATTATTACGGTAAGGGAATACCGTTTCAGATGAGTACAAGCAAGCTGCCTGGTTACAGTAATTCTGAGATGACAGCCTTGACGAACGATAATTATGAGAGATTTATGCACGCCAGCTATATCATTGTAACCGATAAGTTTGGTGAAGTGCGTAAGATTAAGATTAGCGCTAATATTAAACGACATGAGTGGGACTTTTCTAACTTGGATAACAGTGGCGCATTCAAGAATTATCTTGGAGAAGACGGCAATGCAATCGGCAAGGTCGGAATAGACGTATCAGAACACCAGGGTGCTATCGATTGGGAAAAAGTAGCATCTAATGTTAATTTTGCATTTATTAGACTCGGATACAGAGGTTATTCGAGGGGCGGACTGGTCTTAGACGGATACTATGCTGCTAACATGGAGGGAGCAGCGGCGGCAGGTGTACCTGTAGGAGTATATTTTTATTCTCAGGCTGTAAGCTATGAGGAGGGTGTTGAAGAGGCTAATTTTGTGCTTCAGCATTTAGGTGATTATGGTCTGGCTTATCCTATAGTTCTTGATAGAGAGGATCCTATGGTGGATGATGCAAGAACCAATGATTTGTCGGTTGAACAGCATACTGCTGCAGCGCTTGGTTTTTTGGAGACAATAGCAGCATCAGGACACAGGGCAATGATGTATACGAACAGAATATACTATTCGCTTTATGTGGACATTGAGCAGATATATCAATATCCGATATGGTATGCACAGTATGCGGACGAGCCTGACTGGCCGTATGAATTTGCTATATGGCAGTATACTGAGAATGGAGAGGTTCCGGGAATCAGTGGATCGGTAGATCTTAACCTGCAGATGATGGATATACAATAAGAGGTTAATGATTATTATTAAGGATTAATGTAAACATACATTTTTGATGTGTGTGTTAGGGGAGATCATATGATTGGTAATTTGGATTTGCATTTTGATATAGCGGCAATGGTGATAATGGCTGTTATTTTATTGCAGCTGTCATCTAAGAAGAATATTCCTATAAAGCGCAGCTACGTTTTTATAGTTATGTGTATTTTGCAGGTACTGGTTATTGTTTGTAGCATGGGTATGCAGTTGTGTATGTATTCCGATGCTGAACAATATTACAAAATGAGCACTATCTTTTTTGATTTTTACTTTGCCATTGACTATCTGAGTGCAATCGTTTTTATGTATTATATGATCCTATGGTCCGGCAGAAGCATTAAGGGAAAACTTGTCACAAAGCTTCATCTGATTTTTGCCATATTACTTTATGCTATTTTGATAGTTGGTAATTTTATTAATCATGATTTATATATTATAGATCCTCAAAAGGGTTGGGTATATACCTCCAAATTACAGTTGTTAAGTGTGGTTGCATTATATGCAATGTTTTTCGGAATCTGTTATGCAATCAAATATGCGGAAGCGATGTCATACGGAAAGCTTACGGCAATCACCATAGGAAGTGCGTGCGTTGTAGCGGGAATTATAGCACAATTCTATATTCAGGATACATTTTTTGTGAATTTTGTTATAGCCGTTTCAATGTTGCTTTTATATGAGTTGGCACAACACCCGCTTAATATACTTGACGGAAATACACAGGTTCTCAACAGGGCTATAATGGATGAGATGCTTGCCTTAGACATCGCAGATGAGAAGGAATTCGAACTTATAGTTATTACAATGGACGATTTCAAGCTTGTCAATAAGACATATGGAATTGATATTGGTGATGTTATGTTAAGACAGGTGGCAGATTTTCTAAGGACTGTAAGCAGAAAGGGAAAGGTGTTCAGGTACGGATCGGACCAGTTTGCTATTCAGATCAAGTCTGGTTCCGATGATTTTAATACTGTTCTTGATATCATAACAGAGAGATTCAGACATCCATGGATATATGAAGATAATTCAGTCCGCTTATCAGCGACTACAATCTGTTTGTCATATCCGGAGGACGGGAATACCTTAGGCAGTATTGTGGAAGTACTTGACTATACAATACTGTTTGCCAAGAAGAAAAACAGAGGCTCTGTAATATACACTAAGGACGTAGATCTTAACACAATGCGCAGGGAAAAGGCTATTGAGAAGGCTGTAGAAGAGGCGATTTTGAATGATACACTTGAAGTTCATTATCAGCCCATATATAACACAGAGAAGCATTGCTATACATCAGCAGAGGCACTTGTAAGAATGAAGGATGAGAAACTTGGTAATATTTCGCCGGATATATTCATACCTATTGCGGAAAGAAATGGTAAGATCGTCAAGCTTGGAACAATGGTTTTTGAAAAAGTATGTAGGTTTATACATGATCAGAAGCTGTCTGAATCAACGATAGAGTATATCGAAGTTAACGTATCTGTGATCCAGTGTCTGCAGGAGGATTTTGTTGATACGATCATATCAATCATGGATAAGTATGATGTAAGACCGGAACAGATCAATCTTGAAATTACAGAGACGGCAGAGATATCTGCTGTGCAGATAATTCAGGATAATGTTAAGAAGCTTCATGAGAAGGGGATTACATTCTCTCTTGATGATTATGGTTCGGGATATTCAACGCTTGGATATATTCATCAGTTTCCGTTTTATATTATCAAGCTTGATAAGCTTATGGTATGGGATGCATTTGAAACGGAACAGGCAAGTACAACATTAAAATATACTGTTGGAATGATCAAAGAGCTTAATATGCATATAGTTGCAGAGGGAGTCGAGACAGAACAACAGCAGCAGAAGCTTAGCAGTCTTGGTTGTGATTATCTTCAGGGATGGTATTATTCTAAGGCGGTCCCGTCTGATCAGTTTGCCTCACTTATTAAAAAGGCAAGTTGATAAGTAATAAATAAATGTCAAAAGCCATAACTGATTAGTGCTTGTGTCAAAACCAGTTTGACTTATATATTTTATATAAATGGAGAATCGCCTCTGTCGGTTACAACTTCGTAGCCAATGGAGGCCATTCTTGTATTTGTACAGTTGACACATTCAGCAGATTCCTCACCTGTGCATATTTTGTTGTCATATAGCATGTATTTTTTGCGAACATTTACAGGTGACAGATTGGGCATGATCACATTCGCGCCTGCTTTGATTCCAAGCTCTCTGCCGATGGGATTGATAGTTCCTAAAGATGTGGTTGCCGGAAGTAGAAGCTTTGGCTCTATAAGTCGTAGAATACTTATTATAAGCAAGGTATCCTCAAGGGTTCCGTTGTTGTTGTCGGAAAACGGAGTGTCTTGGTGAGTGATATAAGGTCCTATGCCAACCATATGTGGACGGAATGATTGTATAAACATCAGATCATCAGCGATATTATCTGTTGTCTGGTATGGGGAACCAACCATGAAACCACAGCCCACCTGATAGCCTATGGCTTTGAGATCGTTAAGACATTTCATCCGGTTCTCGAAAGACATTTCGTCAGGGTGAAGAGTGCTATAGTGGTTGTTGTTTGCAGTTTCCTCTCTTAGCAGATATCTGTCGGCACCGGCTTTATACAAGCGCTCATAGCTCTCATAGCTTCGCTCACCGATAGAAAGTGTTATGGCACAGTCAGGATATGTTTTTCGTATTGATGATATTATATCTTCCATTATGTCATCATTAAAGTAGGGATCTTCTCCACCTTGAAGAACAAAGGTGCGAAAGCCAAGTTCATGTCCATTTTCGCAGCAGCTTAGTATATCTTCTTTGGTCAGTCTGTATCTTGTTGCATAGCTGTTACTTTTTCTTATTCCGCAGTAGTAGCAGTCATTTTTGCAGTAATTGGTAAATTCTATCAAGCCTCTGATATATACTTTATTGCTGAAGTTTAACCTGCGTACATGATCGGCACTTTGGGCTAGTTCATTACGAAGTTTGGCGGTATTTGAATTAAGGAGTGTTACAAACTCGTTGTGTTCAAGATTTTGACCATGTTTAAGTTTGTCTGTTATTTCCGTAATGTTATTTAACATGGGATAGTCTCCTTATTATTATTCTTATTTTTAAGTAATTACGAAAATCAATGTAAAGCGTATATGAGTTGTGTGTTTTGTATAGCAACCATTATCAGACCTTGGCGCAGGCGTTGGTACTTAGCGAACACGAAGTGTGAGTTTAGTACCATTACGCCGTAGACGGAGCGAAAGCGTGTCTGTAATGGGGCTATATAAAATACACAACTTAAATAAGAAAAAGTAGTGTTTCACCTTTAATTGGAAAAGTTATGCTCGTTTTCGGCTATAACCTTCTCAATTCGTTCCTTTACGATAGCTGCAATCTCAGTTGTTTTCATTCCTTTGTATTCTTCGTAATTGATAGGTGGAAGGATATGCAACTGCACATCGACCTTCTTTGTTGAATTGGTGTCAAATGGAAGATAGCAGTCTATTATTGCAATAGGTACTATCGGACATTTTGCCTTAGTGGCAGCCTTGAAGCTTCCACTCTTAAACTCGCCTAAACGATTTCCGTTTTTGGAACGTGTTCCTTCCGGGAATATAAGGAAATTACGTCCTGACTTCACCTCGTCTGCAACCTGGTTGATCACTTTAAGTCCCTGCTTA
Organism: uncultured Clostridia bacterium; assembly: GCA_946186175.1. Lineage (GTDB taxonomy): Bacteria > Bacillota > Clostridia > Lachnospirales > Lachnospiraceae > CAG-590. The sequence continues at coordinate 4,808 of CAMHMG010000081.1, forward strand.
ACATCCTCTCGATCCATGAACAGGCCACCAAGTACCTGTATCAGCTGACGGAGCAGAGGAACTTTGTAGGCTTCCTTCTTAATCACTACACCGAAGGGAGTTGGATCTAAATATACTAAGCCCATTACGTCAAACAATCCCTGATGATTCGGGTACATTATATAACCTGATTCTTTTGGAAAATTCTCAAGTCCGTAGCCATGAACAATAACGTTACCTTTACGGCAGCCTCGCTCGCCGATTTCTCTTATGAGTTTGTACTTCTTTTCCTCCGGAATCTTGTCAGACCCTGCGTAATAAAATAATTGAAAAAAAAGTAAAGGTAATCTCCATAGATTTCTAAGGAGCATCATAGTGAGTCTTTTCGCCATTTTCATTCCCTCATTTTTATTTTATTATTAGGCATTTGCGAAACTCGATGAAATATGTATATGAGATGTGCATTTATTATAGCATCCATTAGCAGACCTTGACGCAGGCGTCGGTATTTATGCACTGTATTTTGGTGCATTATGTACCGTTACGCCGGAGACAGAGCGAAAGTGTGTCTGTAATGGAGCTATATAAATGCATATCTCAGATAAGAAAAACAGAGTTTCGCAACTACCTACATCACATATTAATATCCCAAAATCCTTCAAGTGTTGCAAAATAATCATCAGGTGTCTCGGCACGGCGGATCATTACTGCATCACCATTTTCCTTAAGAAGAATTTCTGATGATTTGAGCTTTCCGTTATAATTGTAGCCCATTGCAAATCCATGAGCACCTGTGTCGTGGATTACAAGAATATCACCCTTGTCGATCTTAGGAAGCTTACGGTCAATCGCGAATTTGTCGTTGTTTTCGCAAAGAGATCCTGTTACATCATACACATGATCTGCCGGTGCATCCTCTTTGCCCATAACGGTTATATGGTGATAAGCTCCATACATTGCAGGACGCATAAGATTAACGGCACAGGCGTCAACACCGATATATTCTTTGTGAGTGTGTTTCTCATGAATTGCTTTTGTGACAAGATGACCGTATGGTGCAAGCATGAAACGTCCAAGCTCTGTGTAGATTGCAACATCGCCCATTCCGGCAGGTACGAGTACCTCCTCGAAAGCCTTGCGTACACCTTCACCGATTACCAATATATCATTAGGCTCTTTATCGGGAGTATATGGTATTCCGATACCGCCTGAAAGATTAATAAATGAAACTGCTACGCCGGTCTCTTTTTTAAGCTCGACAGCAGTCTCAAATAATATCTTTGCAAGGGTAGGATAGTAGTCATTGGTAACAGTATTGCTTGCAAGAAATGCATGCATTCCGAATTCTTCTGCCCCAAGCTCTTTAAGACGTGTAAATGCCTCTGCAATCTGAGGACGAGTCATACCGTATTTTGCATCTCCCGGATTATCCATAATAGTATTAGAGATAGAGAAAGTTCCGCCGGGATTGTATCGGCATGATATTCTCTTAGGAATCTCACCGAGAGTTTCTTTGACAAAATCGATATGGGTTATATCGTCAAGGTTGATCGTTGCTCCAAGCTTTGCTGCAAGTTTAAACTCCTCTGCAGGTGTATCATTTGATGAGAACATAATGTCTTTTCCTGCAAAGCCGCAGCGGTCAGACATAAGAAGCTCTGTGTATGATGAACAGTCGGTTCCACAGCCTTCCTCTTTCAATATCTTCAGTATTGTAGGATTAGGAGTTGCTTTGACAGCGAAGAATTCCTTATAGCCTTTGTTCCATGAGAAAGCCTTGTGAAGTTTTCTCGCATTTTCACGTATACCCTTCTCGTCATAGAGATGGAAAGGGGTCGGGAATTCTTTGCATATCGTATCAATCTGTGCTTTAGTAACAAATGGTGTTTTCATGATCATTAATTCCTTTCTATAACTGTATATCAATACATAATTTCTGTAGTATTATGCATTTTTTAATTGCACATTATCTATAGTAGTTAAATTTTATGTTTTGTCAAGAAAAAAGCGTAAAATTTGTAGGTATATATAGATGCTTTTACTATCATGAAAATTAAAAAAATATTTTGTAATTCCGTAATTAACAAACGTTGGTAACTATGCTAAAATATGATTATTTGGTACAGTTATAATTATATGTCAAAGAGGATTACTAATGAACACATCAATTAATTCTAATGAACAAATGATTAACAGAATAAACGAAGCATTGCAAGGCAAGGAAAATGCTATTGTTAATATAGTCAATGATAAGTTGACTATATCTGTATTTGCATTGTTGGAAAAGAATCTGCAAAATGTCAAAGAAATCAATTTTGTGATTCGTGATGTCAATTTTCTGCCACATCAGACAGAAATCTCCCATGAGTTCGAAATCAATCCCAATGAAGTGTTGTTCAATGCCTATGATATTACAGAAAAGAATAAATTACAGCATTTTGCAAAAGCAAAAAGTATGCATGATTTTATCAAAAAGCATGTTAATATCAGACGAGTGAACAAAGGTGTTAATATTGGTGGTAATATTATAATAATAGATGATGATTTTATGATACAGGGTTCTTCTTCGTTAGAATTAGCACGGAAAAATAGTCGGGATAGAGGACATAGTTTCAATTTTGACACTGTACTAATGGGTAGTGCGGACAAAGATCAAATTGTCAATGATACTAGTATATTTAATCAAATTTGGTTTAATGAACAGGTATCAACTGATTATAAAAACGAATTGTTACAAAGTCTTCAATATGTGTACAAGGAGCATTCACCGGAATTCCTTTATTATTTTACATTAAATGAACTTTTCGGACATCAGTTGGATATGGGGGTTGAACGGTTTGAACGTGATAGCAGTAAGTTCAAGAAAACAGAGATATGGAATGCGTTATATGATTTTCAAAAGGATTGTGTAGTATCTGCAATAAGAAAATTGAATACTTACGGAGGCTGCATAATAGCTGATTCGGTTGGACTGGGAAAGACATTTGAAGCTTTGGCAGTCATAAAATACTTCGAACTTGGAATGAACAGGGTTTTAGTGCTTACCCCTGCAAAACTATATGATAACTGGAATTCTTTTAGAGGAGATTACAAAGATTCATTTTTACACGAAACATTTAATTACAGGATTATGTTTCATACAGATTTATCCAGATATGATGGAATGTCCAGATCAGGTCAGGATCTTAAACGATTCGATTGGGGATTGTATGATCTGGTAGTGATTGATGAATCGCATAATTTTAGAAATAGAAATGACCGATATGATGAGTCGGATCAGCTGATTATGACAAGATATGCTAGACTAATGCAGGATGTTATAAAGGGTGGAAATAATAATACAAAGGTTTTATTGTTATCGGCTACACCGGTTAATAATAGCCTTGTAGATTTGAAAAACCAAATTAGCATTATTACCGCAGATAAGGATTCAGCATTTGCAGATCAGGGAATCAATAGCATTGATAATCTTTTAAGAAAGACATCGGCAAGTATCAATACTTGGGAAAGACTGCCGGGACATACAAAAGATGGTTTATTAGATAGTCTGCCGTCAGATTTCTATAAGTTATTGGAAATCATGACAATTGCACGAAGTAGAAAACATATAACGAGTTCTTATGGAATGGATGGGGTAGGAAAGTTTCCGCAGAAAAACAGTCCTGATACAAGGCACAGTGACATAGATTCAAAGTCAGAACTTCTTAAGTTTAAAGATACTAATGAACTGCTGGAGGCACTTATATTAAGTGTATATACTCCAACAAGATACATAAAAGATGAATACAAGAAACTATATTCAGAAAAGTATTCGTTGATAGGTAAACATGGTGGTCGGATGGAATTCGATACGCAGTCAAGGGGAATGATCATTCTTCATAGATTTAATCTTTTTAAGCGTTTGGAGAGTTCAGTATATTCGTTCGAAGAGACGCTTAAGAGGTTACTTGAAAGAATAGATAGAATGGAACAAAAACTGTTGTCCGGAGCTGGAGAAGTTAACGAAGAAGAAATTGATTTTGATGATTATGAACAGAATATTGAGGGCAAGTATGAGATAGATGTCAGACATTTACATATTGATGATTATTTGGAGGATCTTGCCAGTGACAGAGCTATTATTCAAAAGATATATGATGATGCAGTAAAAATTCTTAATGAGAACAGAGATCAGAAACTTGAAGAATTGAAAGATATAATTAAGAAAAAAGTGGAAGAAACTCCATACAATTCCGGCAATAGAAAAGTTCTTGTGTTTACGGCATTTGCCGACACGGCAGATTATTTGTATAAGGAACTTGCACCGACTATGAAAGAGATAGGTGTATATTCTGCCTGTATATCGGGGCGTGATATAAAATGTAATAATGGAAATGTCGATAAAGAGTTTAATTCGGTATTGTGTGCATTTTCTCCGATATCGAAGACGAAAAAGGATATACCTGTTGAGAATCAGATTGACCTGCTGATTGGTACGGATTGTATTTCTGAAGGACAGAATCTTCAGGACTGTGATACGGTCATCAATTACGATATCCAATGGAATCCCGTATCACTCATACAGAGATTTGGAAGGATTGACCGTATAGGCAGTAAAAATGAGTGTATCCAGATGATTAATTTCTTTCCAAATATGGAGTTGAATGATTATCTGGGGTTGGAAGTAAGGGTAAAGGGGAAGATGACAACTCTTAACCTCGTATCAACAGGAGATGAAGATATTCTGACTCCGGAAATGAATGATTTTAATTTCAGACGCAGGCAGCTTGAACGGATACAGAAAGAAGTAATCGATATTGAAGATGCAAATGATAATATATCACTTACCGATTTGAACATGAATGAATATTTGAATGAATTGTCAGAATACATACAGATAGTCCCTGAGGTGAAGAAAGTTCCTAAGGGAATATATTCTGTTACGGATAGTGACAATAAGGGTGTGTTATTTTGTTTCAAACATAGTAACGATGCAGCTAAACCAAAGTCTGACAGCTCGTTATATCCATACTATCTTATATATATGTTGAATGATGGACATGTATTATATGGTAATGGGCAGGCAAGGGAAGTTGTAAAGCAGTTCAGAAGATTATGTTATGGTAAAGAACACCCGATGATGGAGTTGTTTGAAAAGTTTTTTGTGAAAACTAATAATGTTGAAAATATGGAGTTTTATTCAAATCTCTTGAATAAGGCGATACAATCAATTAAAGGGGAGGAAGAATCCAAGGCGGCACAGATGATGTTTGATTTTGGTGGTTTTCAAAGTTCATTTGCTAATGAAACAACAGATGATTTCGAATTGGTTTCGTTCCTTGTGGTGGAGTAAATGTTCAATATACCGGAAAAATATTACATTGGGAAAGATATTGCACTTAAAGATTTTATACCCCAAAATTTAAAACCGAATGACAAAAAGAAGATAAGAGATTGTGTTAATAGTGCAAGACTTGAATATCAGATTGTGGGTGAGGATATTCCTTCGGTAAATAATGAAGAATATCATTGTGAAACAATTCAATTCTATGACATTTCTGTAAATGATATTAAACAGTCGGGTTATATTGCAAAGACATATCAATCAATTATTAAATCATTATGTATAATTCGATTACATGATATTGGAAAAGAATTATATTCATTTGCATTAAAAAGATTGAGTCAGATTAATGAGGAGCAGATCATTGTGACGGATAGTATGCTTACAGATACATATCCGACGGTTCTGGAACATGAAGGAAAGGATGAATTACACAAATTACTTGATTATGAATCGATTAAGAATAAGACAGATAAGATAAATTTCTATACGGAAATGTATTGCAAAGCTTATATTCTTAAAAACAATAAGGCTTATTCAAAATCACAGGAATTGCTGGATGGTAATGCGTGGTATGATACGGTACGAATGAACAGAATGCTTACATATTATCAGGGAATGGTAAATGCAAAAAAGTCTTTGAAAAATGTAAATACGAATGTTGAGAAGATAAATATTAATAAAGAAATTAAGAAATATATTGAACTATTGGATAAGGAATTGTAGGAGGGTACATAGGTGGAAGAAAATAGAGTTAATGAGCAGATAAATGATTTTGTTGGTGATAATGTTAAGAAACTGGCACAACTCTTTCCGTCAGTCGTTAAGGATGGTGAAGTTGATTTCGAAGCACTGAAAGAGGAATTAGGTGAGTTCAAAGAAGTGGGTAATGAGAAATATGAGTTGACTTGGGCTGGCAAGCAGGAAGCAAAACGGATTGCTCAGGAAGATATTGTCGGTAAAACCCTCAAATACATTCCGGAAGAGAGTAAGGACGCTGACACGACAGAGAATCTGTACATTGAAGGAGATAATCTTGAAGTGTTAAAATTGTTGCGTCAGAATTATTATGGTGCGATTAAGATGATTTATATCGATCCGCCTTATAATACAGGTAATGATTTTGTGTATAATGATTCATTTAAGATGAGTAAGGAAGAATCGGATTTAGCAGAAGGGGATATTGATGAGTTAGGTGAGAGGTATACTCAAAATAAAAGTTCAAGCAATAGATATCATGCTAATTGGCTAAATATGATGTATCCGAGATTAAAAATTGCAAAGGATTTATTGAGTGATGATGGCATAATATTTATATCTATTGATGATATTGAAATAGACCATTTGAGAATGATTTGTCAGGAAATATTTGGAGATGATAATTTTATATGTGAATTTGTTGTTGCAAGCAATTCATCAAAAAATAATTCGAATTATGTTTCTGTTACGCATGAATATATTTTGTGCTTTGCAAAAAATAAGGAATTTACACCAATTGAATGGAAAACAAAGAAAACTAACTCCGATGAATATATTAAAAAGGCAAAAGACTTAATGACAAAATTAGATGAGAGTGATATCCATTCTGAATTATTATCTTTGGTAAAATATCCTAAATTTTATGAATTTGATCATTATACTTATGTGGATAAAAGAGGACCATTTAGAGCATCTGATTTAACTGCTCCAGGCAGCAAAACAAAATATGATGTGATTCATCCTATCACAAAAAAACCATGTAAAAC
>CAMHMG010000082.1 GCA_946186175.1 uncultured Clostridia bacterium
CTCTGTCTAACGATTTCATACGCAAGAACCCCTGCAGCAACAGATGCATTTAACGAATCTATGTCACCCTTCATTGGAATCGAAGCAACATAATCGCACTTTTCCTTAACTAGTCGGCTGACACCGTTACCTTCATTACCGATAACAAGCCCGATAGGTCCCGTGAGATTATGCCTATACATCACTTCTCCATCCATGTCTGCACACACAAACCATAATCCTTCATTCTTCAGCTCTTCTATCGTTTTTGCAATATTGGTCACCTTAGCAACAGGTGTATAATTAATAGCACCTGCTGATGCCTTGACAACCGTTGCTGTAAGTCCGGACGCTCTTCTTTTGGGAATTATAACTCCATGCGCGCCACACAAATTAGCAGTTCTGATAATCGCTCCAAGATTATGAGGGTCTTCGATCTCGTCAAGAATTATAACAAACGGTGCCTCTCCCTTTTCCCGCGCAGCGTTAAGAATATCCGAAACCTCAGCATAATCATAAGCTGCCGCAAATGCTATCACACCCTGATGTTTTCCTGTCTCTGACATCTGGTCAAGACGTTCTTTTGTCACATAGTTAATTATTGCATCCTGTTTTCTTGCAAGTGTTTTGATAGTATTGACCGCTCCATCATGACATCCGTCCAAAACAAATATTTTATCAATTGTTTTGCCTGAACGAAATGCTTCCGTTACGGCATTTCTTCCTTCTATTGTATATTCCTCGTATCTCATAGTAAAATAAATCCTTTATAAGTCCAGATTCTCCAATGAATAATGCGCACAGGATCCGGATCAGTCTTAATTGACATTTACCCATCCGAATCCGTACGCATACTCGCAAAGCTTTTGCCTCAGTCACAGTTTAAATCCCGACTGAGTATAGTCTGTCATCCCCACCTATACTAATACTTATAGACAAGGTATTCTCAATGTAAAATAAACAAATCAATCCCCGGATCCGTCTGCTACATACTCTGAGTCTATATTTGTCTCATCTTTCAAAGCTTCATCAGTTTTATTATCAGGATCAGCATTCTTTTCCTCAGCATTACTGTTCAACACCTCTAATGCCATCTTAACGACATCAGCAAGTCTGACAAAGTCTTCATTCAGATACAAATATCCAAGTATAGCTTCAAACGCTGTAGCGTTTCTGTATTCAGATATTGAACAATTCTTAGCCGATGTATAAATATTGGCATTTCTGCCTCTTTTATATATGGCATGTTCTGCTTCTGTAAGATTATCCTTAATTCCATGCATCATTTTGGCCTGCGCAGGTGCACATACTATCTTAGAAACCTCATCATGATACTTACGTGATTGTTTATTACCTTTGCTGACTACCATTGTTTTGATCATAAGATCAAAAATGGAATCTCCTATATATGCAAGTGAAAGTGGAGAATAACTCTCCGGGTTACATTCTTCAATTCTTAATGTAGACTTATAATAATCAACAAAATTCTCTATGCTTTTTTCCATTTTACGCCCTCCTTAGTATCTTCTAAAATTATACCTTCGGCGGCAAGCTGATTTCTTATCTCATCAGCTCTGGCAAAATTCTTAGCCTTTCTAGCCGCCTGTCTTTCTTCAATTAAAGCTTCGATTTCGGAATCTAATTTTTCCTTTTTAACGGCTGTAATTATTCCTAATACATCGCATAATTTTTTTAGAAGATCATAACCGGCAATGACAAGCTGTTTTGAACTGTCAGAAGTAATATTGGAATTAGTATATTTTACCAGCTCAAATATAGCCGATATTGCATCAGCAGTATTCAAGTCATCTTCCATCGCTTCATCAAATTTCAGTTCAAATGAATTAAGTCCTTCTCTTACCTCCTTTTCCTGTTCTGTAAGCTCCTTATCCGGAGCTGTTTGAAGCAGCTCTTCCAGCTTATTAGCCGCAGTTAATATTCTGTCAAGAGACGCTTTGGCAGACTCAACAAGTGAGTCAGAGAAATTGAGCGGACTTCTATAATGTGCACTAAGTATAAAGAAACGTATTACCTGTAGTGGATATTTCTCACCTATCTCACGAATTGTGAAAAAGTTACCCAGTGACTTAGACATCTTCTCTCCATCAATTCTAAGGAATCCATTGTGCATCCAGTAACGTGCAAATTCTACATCATTTGCAGCTTCACTTTGAGCGATCTCATTCTCATGGTGCGGGAATATTAAATCCTCTCCACCAGCATGAATATCAATTATATCACCGATATATTTTTTACTCATAACGGAACACTCCAGATGCCATCCCGGTCTTCCATCTCCCCAAGGTGACGGCCATGACGGCTCTCCTTCCTTCTTGGGTTTCCAGAGAACAAAGTCCAAAAAATCCTCTTTTTCATCTTCACCCGAAACTTTAAGAGCATGCTTCTCATCTCTGTGACCTGCTTCAAGTTCATCAATATTTTTCTTAGAAAGCTTACCATATCCCGGAAAACTTCTTGTACGGAAATATACAGTACCGTTAACTTCGTACGCGTGGCCCTTATCAATGAGTACCTTGATCATCTCTATCATGTCGGGAATCTCTTCTGTTGCCTTTGGATGCATTGTTGCTTCCATTACATTAAGAGCTTTCATATCCTTCTTGACTTCCTCGATGTATCTCTCTGAAATCTCTTTTGATGTCACTCCCTCTTCGATAGCACGTTTGATGATCTTATCGTCCACATCCGTAAAATTAGATACATAATTGACTTCATATCCCTTGTATAGAAGATAACGTCTTAACGTATCAAATACGATCATTGGACGGGCATTACCGATGTGAATATAATCATATACGGTTGGACCACATACATATATTCCTACCCTCCTTTCGTTGATTGGAACAAACTCTTGTTTTGTTCTTGTTAATGTATTATATATTTTCATTATATAATAACCTCCACATAATTCTATATTAATATTTTGATAATTCGTAATTGTAAATGCAGCAGCCTGCATTTACTACAATGTGAGTACGAGAATCATTCTAATTATTGTTGTCGGGGACACCCCTGACACCCTGCACATCTCGCTGCATCAACCGCCATCGGGTCATAATTGTAATTCTCTATTGTCTCAAGAAGACATATCGCCTGCGAGCTTATACCCTCACCGCTTCCGGTAAATCCAAGACCTTCCTCGGTCGTTGCTTTGATATTGACCTGATTCTCAGAAAGCGAAAGTGCCTCTGCAATAGTTGTCACCATATCGGGAATAAAATCCTTTAGCTTAGGTCTCTGAGCAATTACAGTAGCATCTATATTACTGATAACATACATCTTCTCATCCAGTAATGACTTAACATGTCTAAGCAGTTCTATACTGTCTGCACCCTTGTACTTTTCATCCGTATCCGGAAAGTGTCTTCCAATATCGCCAAGTGCCGCCGCACCGAGAAGTGCATCCATAATGGCATGGGTAAGCACATCAGCATCCGAATGTCCAAGAAGTCCCTTCTCATACGGAACATTAACTCCTCCAAGTATAAGTTTTCTGCCCTCAACTAATTTGTGGACATCATATCCCATTCCTACGCGCATATATATCTCCTATTCTATCTCTCATTACTTTCTTTATATTACGACCTGTAATCTCCGTTGATCTTCACATAATCATATGTCAGATCGCATCCCCATGCAGTAGCTTCTGCCGAACCATCATTAAGCGAAATGTTGACCATGATCTCATCCTCAGAAAGTACTTCCTTAGCAAACTCCTCAGAAAAATCAATACCATATCCTGCCCTGCAAACCTGAAGAGTTCCTTTCTTCGAAGACATATCAACATCAATTCTGGTTATATCAAAGTCAGCATCCGCATAACCTATAGCACACGCAATTCTTCCCCAATTGGCATCTTCCCCAAATATTGCACATTTAAATAGTGATGATGCTACAACACTTTTCGCAACGGTAATCGCCGTATCAAGATCCTTTGCCCTTGATACCGTACACTCGATAAGCTTAGTTGCGCCTTCACCATCCTTTGCAAGCATTCTTGTCATATTCATCATAACAATGTATAACGCCTGCTTAAATGCTTCATACTCCTTGCCTTCCGACACTATCTCCTTATTCCCTGCAAGCCCGTTAGCCATAACACAGACCATATCATTGGTAGAGGTATCTCCGTCAATTGACAAACAATTATATGTGATCTTAACAACATCAGAAAGTGCCTTCTTAATCATCTCAGTGCTTATAGCTACATCAGAAGTTACAAAATTAAGAGTTGTAGCCATATTAGGATGGATCATACCGCTTCCCTTCGCCATTCCTCCTAGAGTACAAGTCTTTCCATCAATATCAAACGTTACCGCCACTTCCTTAGGCACTGTATCCGTTGTCATTATAGCATTGACAGCTTTGGCATTGCCATCATATGAAAGGCCATCAGCAAGCTCCTTAACATGAGAAGCGATAGGTTCAATCGGAAGTGGTATTCCGATAACTCCTGTTGAAGCAACAACAACTTCCTCTGCTTTAATATTAAGAGCCTGTGCAGTCAGATCACACATCTGCTCTGCAATCTTTACTCCATCTTCGTTACATGTATTGGCATTCTTTGAATTGACGATAACTGCTCTTGATCTTCCGCCTGTCTTTTCCAAATTATCCTTTGTAACAAGAATCGGTGAACCCTTGACCTTATTAGTAGTATATACAGCTGCAGTATTACATATCTCGTCACTTGCAAGCATACCAAGATCATTCTTTATGGTTTTATCACCATTGTCAATATCTATGCCGTTTGCTACCAGATCCATCTCATGTGCCTGTTTCATTGCAACATCTATTCCACAATACAGACCATTGGCTTTAAAACCCTTTGCTGCGCAAACACCACCATCAACATAAGTATAACCATCAAACTGTTTCATTTTGTATTTCTCACTTTCCATATATAAATATTAATACTTGACAAATATAAAATCTATGGGCATTATATCATATATAAATAATTTTGAACAGAAAGAATATGCATAAACATCTATAATTCACAGAATTTACATATATATAATTCACAATAATTTCACATTAATATTTGAGGTTCACAATCACCTGTTTACCCATCAACCCGAAAGGAGTAATACAATGTCAAACCTTCCAACAGACCCAATGATACTTTTAAGTTATATCAACACTAAGCTTCGCGATGAGTATGCCAGCTTCTCTATAATGTGTAATGATATGGAGTTAAATGCTTCCGAAATCCAGGCAAAGCTTTCATCTATCGACTACCACTATAACGAAGAACTCAACCGGTTTGCGTAGCTTATGATATATTCAGCTTTGTCTATTCTTCGCTGCCTATTAATCATAGGCTATTCTTTCACAGCCTGTTCCTCGTAATCTATTAATAACGGACTATTCTTCATGATCTTTTTCTTGATCTTTTTCATCATCCTCTTCGTTTCTGTTCTTTTCAAATTCAGCTTTAATTTTCTTTTCAAGCTCCGCTTTTCTTTTTAACGCCTCTTCTTTTATATGCCTATCAAAAGAAAATACGCCTGTCCCTTTCTTGACGGTCTCACGGTTCATCCTAACAGGCGTCATACTGTCCGGTTTAATATAATCCACATCATAGTAGTCTTCCGAATCAAGCGGCAGCTTCTTCTTAGAAAGCTTTCTTCGACATAATGTTCCTACTAAAGCATACAGACACGCGAAACACGGTGCGCCAAGAATCATACCGGGAACTCCGAAAAATCCTCCACCAACAAGGATTGCAAATAAGATCCACATACTTGAAAGATTAAGTCTGTCACCTAAGATAACCGGTCCGATTATATTACCGTCTATCTGCTGCAGCACAAGTACAAAAATAGCAAATATCAAACCGTATTTCACATCAATCAACATCAATATCAAAGTTGAAGGAATAGCCCCTATAAATGGTCCGAAATAAGGTATTATGTTCGTAACTCCGATTATAATACTGATAAGCACTGAATAATCATATTGTAAGATCGTCATAAATATATAACATATAAGACCAATGATAAAGGAATCGATTATCTTGCCACTAATAAAACCGCCAAAAACCAGGTCCATATACCTTACACCGCTTAAAATCTGATTAGCAACATTTGTTTCAAAAAAACCAAATAATAATTTCTTACAGCCGGCAACGAGAACCTCTTTTTCCAAAAGAACATATATTGAGATGATTATAGCAAGAATCACATCGAGCACAAGTTTAAGTCCCCCGACAATACCGCTGGTTATTCCGGCTATTATTTTATCCATGTTAGGCAATACATCATTATTAAGATAGTCTATTCCCTGTGAATAAATTCTCTCTGATGCCAGTAAAAGATACTCACTGAGTTCTGAATTCTTCTTTCCTAAAGACATTATCCACTTAGAAATGTGATTATAATAGTTAGGAGCATCGGTCACTATCTTAACAAGCGATTGATATATCTGTGGTATAACAAGATACATACCGCCGATTATCAAGAGAAACAAACAGGTGATGGTAAAAACCAGTCCCATTCCACGAGAAAACTTCTTGCAACTCTTATCATCTTTGATAAATAACTTGCCAAGCGGAGTAAACAGATAGTGCTCAAAAAAATTCAGAATAGGATTAAGAAGATATGCAAGCACAAATCCGATTATTATGGGAAAAAACGTATTCTTCACCATTGTAGTGAATTCCTGGTATTCGGTTTTATGTACAAGTCTGTAATTAAATAATATTGACAAAATGATGACTACTAACGCCATTATGCCAATTTTGGTATATTTGTTGTTAATTTTCCACTTCAAGTTAACCCCTCCCATATTCATACGAATCATTGATATAAATTAAACAATTACTTAAGTTTAATTATAATGCAATAGTCCATCTAAGTCCATAAAAACAATAAAAAGAGGTTATCGGAAATGATAGATCTTCGCCAAGCAGATTCGGTTCTTATCCTTGTCTGCTTAAATAAGAGCATATCATTTCGATAACCTCTAAACCATTAACCCACGAGATATTTTGTTTCGAGGGTATACACTGTCTCTATTGAACTGCATCCTCTTTGCCAACTTCGACAACAGACTTTGCAAGTCCTGCAAGACTCTGTATTTCTGATGGAATAATGATCTTTGTAGCCTTGCCGTCAGCAGCCTTACCAAATGCCTCTAAGCTCTTCAACTTAATAACTGCATTGCTTGGTGCTGATTCGTTCAACAAGGTGATACCATCCGCATTAGCCTTCTGAATAGCTATTATAGCCTCAGCCTGACCTTCTGCTTCACGAATAGTTGCCTCCTTCTTAGCCTCAGCACGAAGGATTGCCGACTGTTTCTCAGCCTCTGCCTCAAGAATAACTGATTCCTTATGACCCTCTGCACGAAGAATTGCCGATTTCTTCTCACCTTCCGCGATAAGAATCTGCTCACGTCTCTCACGCTCAGCCTTCATCTGCTTCTCCATTGCATCCTGAATTGCTGCCGGAGGAATAATATTTTTAAGCTCTACACGGTTAACTTTGATTCCCCATGGATCTGTTGCCTCATCAAGAGTTGCTCTCATCTTGGTATTGATAGTCTCTCTTGAAGTAAGAGTCTGGTCAAGTTCAAGATCACCAATAATGTTACGAAGTGTTGTTGCAGTAAGATTCTCAATAGCCATTATCGGATTCTCAACACCATAACAGAAGAGCTTAGGGTCAGTAATTTGGAAGAATACGACTGTATCGATTCTCATTGTTACGTTATCCTTTGTGATAACCGGCTGTGGTGCAAAATCAACAACCTGCTCCTTAAGTGTTACTCTCTTAGCGACCTTATCGATAAGCGGCATCTTAATATGCATACCAACCGACCAAGTACCTGTATAAGTACCCAGACGCTCAATAACATAAGCATGTGCCTGCGGCACAATTCTTATACTGCTCATTACTATGATAATTGCGATAAATAATAAAAAACCTAAAAATCCAAAACCTGCTCCCATTAATATAAAGCCCCTTTCATAAATAAATAATTATTGTGTAGACTGCCGAAGCCATATCACACATTAGATATAATCTCTTCGGTCAGCTTATCCTCATCAGCTTTTTCAACAATAAGCTTAACTCCCTGAATAGCAACTATATGTGCCATATAGCCTTCCGGGATAATAACTCCGTCTTCTTTAGTTCTGGCAGTCCATTCCATGCCTCCAACTTTGGCACGTCCTGTCTCCTTAAGATTGTCTATCTGTTCAATGACAACTGCATTCTGACCAACCAAAGCCTCAGCATTAGTCTTCTCCGTCTTTGAATCCAAATGCTTGACAGCCCATGGTCTTGTAAAAGCCAACAACACCACTGCTACTACAACAAAAAGAATAATCTGAATTGTAAGCCCCGCACCACATAGAGCTGCAATGGCAGCAACAAAAGCTCCTCCGGCGAACCATATTGTTGTAAGTCCAAGGCTGATTATCTCAATTATTATGAAGATTGCTGCAAGAAGCAACCAACTAATAACCTCTGAACCCATAATCATGATTCATTCTCCTTCCTAAATATAATATAATTATTTTCCATCATATATAATAAGCGAATCCATATTATATTTCGATAATCTGGAACGTCCATTAAGACCGGCAAGTTCCATAACAAATTCAATCCTGACAACTTCTCCGCCAAGTGATTCAACCATCTCAATTATAGCTTCTATTGTTCCGCCTGTTGCTATAAGATCATCTACTATAACAACTTTGTCACCCGGTTTGACTGCATCCTTATGCATTTCAATAACTGCAGTACCATATTCAAGTGCGTATTCTTTTTCGATGGTCTCGCAAGGAAGCTTACCTTTCTTTCTTACCGGAATAAACCCCTTATTATAAGCATACGCAATTGGCATTCCAAATATGAATCCTCTTGACTCAGGACCTAACACCACATCAAAATCTACTCCCTTGAGGTTCTCGATTATGCCATCGACTGATTTCTTAAGTCCTTCAGGATCCTGTAAAATAGATGTAATATCCCTAAATATAATTCCCGGTTCAGGAAAATCCGGTATACTCCTAACATACTTATCAATTCCATATTTGTCTTCCATTATTCATCCTCCTGTAAAACAAGATATTATATAACTCTAATTAATAGAATAGCACAATTTCTTATTTCTTTCAAGTTAAGCAATCGGCATAAACAGTCAGTACAGAGTACAACTAACCTATATTATCATTCCATTATAAGCCCGACATTACCTATCTTGAATTTGTCGGCATATTCTGTCTTTTCCCATTTCCTCATCACGCGATCAACAACTAACGTCTCGTCAGGCATATGATATTTCGATAAAAGAAGAAAATAACAATTAAATCTGCTCTTAGTTATTACATCATTTTTTCTAAGACTGCTCTGTAATATATCACCAAGCACAGACATTGCATCCATAAATTCCCCCTGATCTATCTCCTCATTAGCTGTAATATAAACAAGGACTTTGGCAGTAACCTCATTATATCTTCTGGAATAACGATCCATATATCGATAAATCGATATAAATGCATCCTTTCCAAGTAACATCGCATTATCTGCTTTACCTCGTTCTGAACAAAGCGTTATCATCCTCATAAGCTCCTGCTGAGGTTCGAAATCACCGTCTTCGTGTTTATGACTTGTATCATAGAACTTACATCCATGTCTGCCATTAACTTTGACCTGATATAACGCTCTATCGGCAAGATGAAATAATGCATTAAAATCGCTCTTTTCATTCACCGGTACACATCCGACAGAAACACCAACCGGAATGTCAAATTCTTCTCCCATCAAAGACACGCAGGCTTCAAGCAGTTGTTCATTAAGTCTCTGAGTAAATGAAACCGCTATATTTTCTTCTGTCGTATCCATGAAGAAAGCCAGAAACTCATCACCGCCAATTCTGCAAAGAATATCCTTATCCCTGCAATTATGTCGTGCTATATTGGCAAAGCTGCTTATTACATTATCACCCATTTCATGTCCATACAAATCATTGATCAGTTTAAAATTATCCAGATCAAGTATCATAATCATTCCACGACATTCGTTACAAACTTCGATCATTTTCTGTTCTGCAAATGACTTATTATAAAAACCTGTCAGTTTATCTATCTTGGTCTCTTCTGTCAGATTCTCAATAGCCTCCCTGTGAGTCAAAATATTCTGAACACGTTTAAGCAGCACTTCTCTGTTAATTGGCTTTCTGATAAAATCAGATGCTCCTATCATAAGCCCCTTTTGTTCTATTGTAGAATCATCTTCGCCTGTCATAAATATAACTGGTGTATGATCACGTCCCTGTTCTTCCTCAAATTCATAAAGTTTCTGATATGCTTCAAAGCCATCCATGCCAGGCATCACAATGTCCATAAGGATCAAATCCGGAATATGATCCTTTATATATTCTAACAAATCATATCCCGAGCACATAGCGTTAACCTTCAACCCATTACCACTTAATATAACCCTTGTGTATTCCAAAGCTATAGCATCATCATCTACTACTATTATCTTATACATTCTATCTTCCATACACTACCCCTATTTCCCAATTAATAGCAATCATATTAATCTCCTAACTGCTTATGACTACCTTCTTAATCCAATACTGCAATTAATTATACATCTTCTACACATAACCTTCAATCAATTTTTGACAATTTGTAATCATACCTGAGCAATTTCTATAATACATATAATTAATGAAAACTATTATCCGGTTAAAATATGAAACAACTTCTTTGTCAACAAAAGAGAATATTTACAAAGTATTTTCCTCATTTATTAGTTTTAATATTTATCACAGCTTTCTTGATCGTCTCGTCATCTACAGGTACCTATAAGCGAAGCAACTATCGTCACCTTCTGTTGAATAATATCCAAAATGCTCAATCCTTTTCAGATTTTGAAGACAATCTTTTTCGTTATGAAATAACCGGCAATTCCATAACAACCTCTTATACACTTCACAAACCCCAAGATAAAAATATCCCATATCTTGAGCCACTTCTCACTGACTTTTCCTATAACTATTATAATAAAGACTCAAAGAAAGGAATATCTCAAAATATAATCAGACAATTATCCGACAAGCTGTCATCATTTGATATCAATGCTCTGGATGAAAAAGACAGGATTACCTACGAGCTTATTGATAAGCATTTGAAATTAAATGATTCTTTATGTGATTATTCTTATTACGAAACCCTTTTAGGCAAAACAACCGGAGCCGCAGCTAATCTTCCAGTGACACTTTCCGAATATCCGTTAATTACAGAAAATGATATCAAAACATATCTTGCCCTCCTACAACAGATTCCGGAATATTTTGATAATGTAATAAAATATGAAGACAGGAAAACATCTATCGGAATACCTACTCCGATATTTTTATTAAATGAAACTGATGACGAATTATCTCACTTTATCAAAAGTCTCAAAAATGACAACAATTGCTTTATATCAACATTTCATAAAAGAATTATGAAAATTGAGGGATTATCTCAAAAAGACAGAAACAAATATATATCAACGAATAAATATTATACAAACCAATATATTATTCCTGCTTACGAAAAATTACAGAAATATATTCATAAAAGAATAAAATTAACCGCGTTTAATAATATTAAAGATCATCCAAAGAGCACCACTTTGCATTCAAGCCAATCAAAAAACTCCGATCATCTGCCAGATATCAATACCTCATATGGATTATCAGCTTTCTC
>CAMHMG010000083.1 GCA_946186175.1 uncultured Clostridia bacterium
TTCATAAAGCTTTAATACCTTTTGATATAGTGTGGCCTGATGCAATTGGTATAATAATTGCTGTTGATAACCAGCCAAGAATGATATCCGCACAGGCAATTATTATTACCAGTTTTAAGCTTAGTACACTTAAATGATTGATGATATTAGGTATGATGGTATGTGAACCACCGATTCTTATCATAAAATACAATAAAAATGAGAATATCAATCCGGCTAAACCTATAGCTGTATTAATAACTGCCGGCATCCACCAAAGATCTATCTTTCTTTTACCGCAAGATGCTTCATAATATATCTTATTCTTAAGTGAGATATTGATATTATCGGGAACGCTGACATCATCAAATAATGCAAAAAGACGTGCATCCATTGAATTTTCAATATTTTCTTGTATATCTTGCGTACTATTTGTTTGAATAAAATCTTCTTTGATCGTATTCTTATTATTCATGGACTCACCTCTCTTTCCATCATGATTCTTAACTGTTCCTTTGCGTTGTGAAGTCTGCTTTTGACTGTTCCTTTCGGAATATGTAGTACTTTACTTATATCTTCTATCGATAGTTCTGAGGAATAAAACATTACAACTACTTGTTTGAGTTTTTCAGGAAGCCTATCAATATTATTACGAAGCATCTGTTCTTCGTCAGATCTGATTATCGATTCATCTATATCAGCACTGTCATCTGGCACCTCATGTTCCATATCGTCATATGAAACTGTCGGTGCAATTCTTTCATGTCTGGCATATGAACTCTTATGTGATTTCCACAGGTTACTTGCAATCGTCATAAGATATGCTTTTGGATTATTGCTCTTGTCAATCTTATGTCTTTTCTCAAATGCTGTGAGAAAGGTCTGCTGATATAAATCTTCTGCATCCTCGACAGTATATGTCATGCCCTGGCAAAACCTGTATATGCTGTTACCATATTCATCAATCAATGATGAAAATTCGTAAGCTTCCATTGTTCCTCCGTAGTTTTTGTTATATCCTTCTATCTATATATTGTAACGAAATTATAAAAGGTTCAAAAAATTTTTAAAATTTTTTGAACCGCTTGATTGCAAAACTTACTTATTCACCTAACAACGTCGCCTTCATATTATATAACAATATTATTCATCCAGACGCCCTTCTTGACAAGAACAAATCCGATCACGCATTTAATAATATCAAATGCATGTACAACCGCAAACACAAGCGCTGCGTCAAGGGATGTATATCTACTGAAGATATAGGCAACCGGAACGCTTACCAACAGCATAAAAACACTGTCGAATAGGAAGGTTATCCATGTATTACCTCCTGCTCTGATCGTGAAATATGAGGTGTGAAGGAATGCGTCTTTAGGCATTATAATTGCTTCAACCATAATAAAATGAGTTGCTATAAGCTTAGCCTGAGCGTTGGTATTATATAGCATCGGGAAAAGTCCCGAAGTTGCAAACATTATCACGCCAATAGCAATAGAACTTAATACTGAAAAGGCAATGATCTTATTATCCGTATCTCTCGCTTTTTTCATATCTCCTGCGCCGAGATATCTGCCGACAATGATTGCCACAGCATCTCCCTGAGCGATGAATACAATATTGAAAATATTGTTGATCGTGCTTGCAATATTCTGCCCTGCCACAACATTCAAGCCTCTGATTGAGTATGCCTGTGTCAGCATTGCCACACCAATTGACCATAAGCCTTCATTTATCAACAACGGCATACCGGTCACAATGAATTTTTTGACAAGATTCAATGGTACCTTAAGTGTATTAAATGCCCTGTTAAAATAAGTATGAGTATCCCTGTGCCTAAACGCCCAAACAATAACTATCATCATTTCTACATAACGTGAAAGAACTGTAGCTATAGCGGCACCTACAACACCAAGTTTGGGAAATCCGAACTTGCCATATATAAGCAGATAATTAAACAACAGGTTAACAAATACTGCGGCTACTCCCGATATCATCGGAATAAATGTTTCCCCGCACTCGCGCAGTGTACTGGTATAAAGCATCCCGATACAGACAGCCGGCAGCATCAGAAGAATTACGAGAAGATAATTTTTCCCGTAAACAAGCGTGGCGGCAAGATCCCCACCATCACTTGAGCCATTTAAATATAATTGTATAAGTGATTCTCCAAAATTTAAGAATATAAATGCTGTAGCAATACAAATAATCAGTCCCAGCCAAAACTTATATCTAAATGTATGTCTGATACCTTCATCATCCTTGTTGCCAAAGTACTGTGCAGTAAATATCCCTGCACCCGAAAGACCACCAAACATGAACAAATAGAAAATAAATATCAGCTGATTGACTATCGCAACACCCGACATCTGCTCAGTTCCCAGTCTTCCAACCATTATATTGTCAAGAAGACTAACAAAGTTAGTAATCCCGTTTTGTATCATGATCGGTAATGCTACAGAAAACAGCATTTTGTAAAATGCTTTGTCACCAATAAACTTCTCTCTTAATCGTTTCATTTTCTATCACAACTCTTCCATCTGGCGATTAATATCGTCAATTATTTTTTCCTGATACCAATAATTAGAATCATACGACTGCGTCCACCCATATATCCATCTACAGCAGCTTTGAGGGTTTTATAACATTTAGCACCCTCATAGTCATTATGGAGCTTGTAATGATCATCTTCTTTTGTGATACACATAGTATGAATCATATCACGTATTGATCTTGCATTATTATAAGACATAAGAATAAATGAATCAAAGCCTTCTTCAAATTCAAAGTATAATCCGCTATTATCAGTACATATGCGCAGCCATTTTTGATAATTATAATACTTTATATTAAAGCCTTCAGCCTTAAGATATCTCATAAGTGAAAATGGAGATGTTCCGAACGCTCCAAAGCACGTAATCCCCCTTTTCTCAAAGTTTTTGATAAGTTCAGGGAAATTGCATCCAATTCCCATAGAAACAAGTGCATTATATACCGCGATCACTTCACAGCTGTTATAGTCTGCATTATGTCTTTTCCCATATGCAAAGTCTGTAAGCGCAGGCTGATGCTCTATATATTTATCATTAGAAAAACGCGCCCTATAATTATTCCATGCTACAGTGTTTCTCTTAAAATGCTCTATTCTTATCCTTTTGGAAAGCGGAGCAAAGGAAAACAATTTGTAAAATAACAGAACCAGCGCATCTTTAATATGATATGTTATTGAATATGATCTTCTATCCATATCAATATTAACTCCGATTAAAATTTATATTTTTATATATATGCCTTAATATAGATTCCGTCATCTCTGTACTCTTCCTCTATAACCTCACCATTTAGCTTAATCTCAGATATCTTGGACATTTCATTATAATCAAATATCTTTTCGATCAAATGTCTGTCTTCACGAAGTACAGAGTCGATCACTTTCGGAAGCTCATCAAGTCCTGTGCCATGTTTGGCAGAGATTGATAGATATTTAACTGCACGAAGATCAAAAAGTCCCACCCTCATATCTTCATCTCTGATTTTATCTATCTTGTTGAAGATCGTAATGACCTTCTTACCGGTAACATTAAGCTTGTCGAGTGTATTATACGCAACCTTCATCTCCTCTGTTCTGTTAGGTGATGATGCGTCTACTACATGAATAATATAATCGGCGTATTTTGCCTCTTCAAGAGTACTTCTGAACGCATCAATCAGATTATGGGGAAGCTTTCTTATAAATCCGACTGTATCAGTCAGCAGAATCTTCTGTTTCCCTGTAGTTCTATTGTACTCATAGACTCTTGTTGTAGTATCCAAAGTTGCAAACAGTTTATCCTCGGCCAGAATTCCCGCGCCCGTAAGTGCGTTAAGTAATGTTGATTTACCTACATTGGTATAACCCACAATCGCAAATACAGGAATACGACCTTTTTCTCTTCCCGCCCTTTGAATATCTCTATGGGCTGACATCTCCTTGATCTCATGTTTAAGCTGAGATACACGCTTTCTGATAACACGTCTGTCCTGCTCTAACTTCTTCTCACCGGGACCTCTCGTACCGATTCCTCCACCAAGTCGTGACATGGAAGTTCCCTTACCGGTAAGTCTCGATAATCTATATTCAAGCTGTGCAAGCTCCACCTGCATTTTACCCTCAGCAGATTTTGCATGAGCGGCAAATATATCAAGAATTAGCATAGTCCTGTCCATCACCTTGATATCAAGAGCTTGAGATAAATTATACATCTGAGATGGCGATAATTCATCATCAGTAATTATACCCGTTGCACCTAAAGCATATATCATAGTCTTTAACTCTTCAATCTTGCCACTTCCGATATAAGTTGCGGGGTTGAAATGATCAAGCTTCTGGACAAGTCTTCCAACAACTACAGCACCTGCAGTGTCTGCAAGCTCAGCAAGTTCATCAAGAGATGCATCTGCATTATAGGAAGAAAGTCCGCCGGATTCAACGTCAGCGGCAACAAGTATAACATATTCTATTTGTTCTTTGTTTTCATGTAACATTTATTATTACTTCCTCTTTAATTAAATATTAATCACTGAATCTCGTATTCTCGAAACTGCATATAACGGAAGATTGGTCATCCATTCCTGAACCCTATATCCCGACATGGAAATACGTATTCCTCTATAATCAGGGTTATCAGTAATGAATTGTTTTAACGACTTAGACTTAAGATTATCCTCTGGCTTAACTTCAACCGGCACAATTTTATTGTCCAACTGAAAGACATAATCAAGCTCCTGCCTTGAATTATTCGCATAATAATAATATATGGATTCTATTCCGGTTGATAATAATTGCTGTAATACAAACTGTTCGGTGAAAGCACCTTTGTATTCAATAAATATATTATTACCAATCAATATCTCAGAAGCCGGCGCATCAACCATTGCTCCCATCAGGCCGCAATCTAAAGGATACAGCTTATATCCGGAAAAATCCTCATAAAACTTAAGAGGAACAGCCACTTTATTCACTCTTGGAATTCTATATATTATTCCTGCATCCACAAGCCACTGTATCGCTAATTCAAAATCCCCTGCACGGGCTCCTTTTTTAATATCTCCAAACAAGAATTTGTAATTATCCTTTGCAAGCTGCTGTGGAATGGAATTCCATACCTGATGAATTCTTGTTATGATTTTGTCATCTGCATGCTTTGAAATATCATCAGTATAATCTGAAAGAATCTGTTTCTGTATTTCTCGCACCTCCCTAAGTTGTGCACCTGAGAGAAAACTGCTAACCACCTCAGGCATACCACCCGTAAAGTAATACTCTCTTAAATGTTCAATTAATTTTTCATGTAAATGATGTAAATCCTCAAGTTTTTCTTTTTTTAGAAAGTTTACAGTCTGTATGCCGGACTTCGCTTCCAGATACTCTTCAAAATCAAGAGGATAAAGTGTTAAATGATTCACTTTGCCAACAGGAAAAGACACTCCGCTGTGTATTGCAAATCCTAACAAAGAACCGGCAACAGCAACATGATACTCTCCGGCATCCTCACAGAAATATTTAAGTGAAGCAATTGCATTAGGTATTTCCTGAATCTCATCTAATATGATCAATGTTTTTTCCGGATAAATATCCTGCTCCGTCAAAGCGCTGATGCTGCGTATAATTCTTTCCATATTAAAATCGCTGCGGAATATCTCCTCTGCCTGTGGATTGTGATGGCAATTAATATATGCAGTATTTTCATATTCATTTTTCCCGAATTCCTTAAGAAGCCATGTCTTGCCACTTTGTCTTGCACCTTTTAAAATCAAGGGCTTTCTGTTTTTTTTATTCTTCCAATCCAGAAGACTTAAGTATAATTTGCGGTTCAATATAATCTACCTCGCTATATTTAACATAAAAATCTGTTTTTCATGCTTTAAAATCAACATAAAAATGTAATATAATAACATTAAAAGTGACGAAAAATATTTCATATATCACAATAAAATTGACAAAAATATATTATCACAGTTTTACAAATAAAACAATCCCTGATATTGCTTTATAATATCAAGGATCATTTGTTTTAATTATTTTATTCATTAGATTAATATTTTATTTTAAGATCTTCTCTTAATCATTATTCTCCACGTCAATACTTTCAAACTCATACTTAATCCTTTTGTTTGCATTAACGTGGATATGATATATTGCCTCTGTAAAAAGCATTCCTGATTTACAATGAAATTATACAATAACTAATTCACTTCGCCTTCATCAGATACGTGATTGCCTCTTTAAGACCATCAACAGAAAGCGTATACATATGAAATAGCTTAGAAAGTGCATCCTCAGATTCCATCCAGTGCATTCTGGTAAGTTCCTTGTGATAACGTGGATTTAACCAAACACATTTTTTATATTTTGAAAGAAGAAGCTGATTCCACTCATAACCTGACATTCCATCATTAGGTCCTCTGTAATTACCGTTCTTATCAAATAACTCCTCCGGTGCCATCTGCGCATCACCTACAATGATAACTTTGTAATCCCTGTCGTAATGCTTGAACAGATAATCAATATCCACCCAGTCACCATATTCGCATTCGGCGGTCTTGTACACTTTGGAATATACGCAGTTATGGAAATAATAAGTCTTAACATCCTTGAAATGATTAGCCTTGTTAACCGCCTGGAACAGCTCATTACATAGCTCCATAAATGGTATCATGGTTCCACCGCAATCATACAGCATCAGAAGTTTAACTGTATTCTTTCTCGGTCTGTCAAATTCTAACTGCAGATAACCTCCGTTATCGCAGGTTTTTCTTATCGTCTCATCAATATCAAGCTCTGTCTTAGGTATATCTAATCTTGAGGAATACTGGCGAAGACGTCTGAAAGCCACCTGATACTGTCTGGTATTAAGTACCTTATCATTACGGAAATCCTCAAACTTCCTGTCTCCCATTACCTGAAATGCGCTCTGCATTCCACCCTGTGCACCAACTCTGATTCCGCCAACATTTCTTCCGTGATGACCAAATGCAGAACCGCCTGCAGTACCGATCCAATGGTTACCACCGTTATGTTCCGACTTCTGCTCTGCAAGGCGCTCACGGAACAGTCTCTTAACCTCATCGGAATTTCTTGTGGAATCATAGGAATACATTTCCTGATTCTGCTTATCAAACTCCATCTCCTCGCCTTTGTCAAGCCATTCAAGAAGTTCTTTAGGCAAAACGTTCTCTGATGCAATATCATGAAAATACTCAGCAAATGCCATATCGTATTTGTCATAATCCGATTCTGATTTGACAAGTATCATACGCGCTACATAATAAAACAATGTAAAATCTGAATTGACAAGTCCCTTATCAAGTGCATCCATAAGCGTCAGCCACTCTGTCATGGATACATCAAGTCCTTTTGCTTTTAATGTATAGAAAAAATCCTGAAACATTGTAATTCTCCTATCTTTGTAAAATATATAACAATTTTTCAAATACAGTTAGATTCTCTTTTACAACAATCGCAATATTCTTCTTCGCCCTGCTTAAACCATGATATAGATTTCTAACCCTTGAATTATTATCAACTATATCCTTATTTCGAAGAAAACCATTCTCATCATAATGGAATGTATCATCGATCATCATAACAACCTTATCAAATTCCTTGCAGGTTGCCGCTAATGTATCGACCCCATCATCCCATATATAAATGTATCCATCTCTTTCAAAATTCTGCAAAAGAATCTCCGCCTCTTTGTCATCATTTGCATAAACAAGTGAAACAGATGGATAGTCATGTCTGTAATTTCTTCCATGAACACACATGACACAGGCGATAAATGATGACAATTCACTATTCATACGGATACGGTTTGTAAGTTTATATCTCATATATCCTTCGATACCCTCAATGAGCTCTGCACCACCGGAATATCGCTCCTCCGGTGCAATAGCATCCTCTTTGTCGTAGGAGAATATAACAGGAACCTTACACTGCCTTGCAAAATCAAGAATTGCAGATAAGGAGCATTCATTGATTCTATGCCCTTCATCTATTAGTATAGCCGAATAATCATTATGTAATGTTAAAATATTTTTATTCTCAATCGTTTCAATTTTTTTCGATGTAGTTTCCTCAATAAAATTATTAGATACAGCTTTATCAATGATTATCTCACGAATATCATCACAATAATAGAAATCCACACGTTTAAGTCGTTCATCAAGCTGTTCCAACTCCTTTTCATGAGAGCCGAAATGAAGCACACAAACTCTCTGTCCTTTGGATAACTGCATGGCAATGTCATAAAGGAGAATAGTCTTTCCGGTGCCCGGAAGTCCTGTAAAACCCTGTACGGAAAACTCACGCTTGATATGGCCGTCGTTATGTCTGATATTTTTGAAAATCGACTTTCTTATATCCTTCTGCTGAAGTGTTAGAAAATACTCCTGTCTTAAAAAACGACCCGGATCTGTAAGAGGCGATATAAGATATCTGTCTTCCTTGAATAGTTCTTCTATATTACCATCATAGCAGTTCTCCTGTCGTTCGATAACCTTACCAAGCTCTTCCCACTCACAATCCACTAGTCTTCCACTGTTAGAAAGTCTTACAAGCCTGTTCTGGTTACTGATAAAAGTATAGAAATACATATTCTTAGAAAGAGTTGATAGATAGTATTTATTCTGAATCAGCTGCCTTCTGATCATATCCTCACTTACATTACCGCTTTTTAATTCAATATTAACGACAATATCATCATTAACGCGAAGCAGGTCGAATTCCTTGCCGAGCTTAGGCATAGTAAATGAATAAAAGAAAGCAAGGGCTTCGGAATCCTCAACAACCTCACTCAAATGCGCAGAAAAAGATCTGAGCCCTGCAATCTCCCATTTCTTTATCTTCAAGAAACGATTTCTCTTTGACATCTGTCGTTCCAATCGTTCTATATCTTGAGAATTATCAATTCTTGTAAGCGCATAAATGTTAATCGGTTTCATTTACTCACCCCTGCACCTGACGTCTCCTATCATGTGTCTTATAATATTCATTCTTGTTTATATACATCAGATCATCAATCTTTTTCATGAAATCCATATCACTATTATTATACAAATCAAAAACATCCCCGCCTATAGCAGTAGATAACTGATATGGTTTATCCGATGTTTTATTATACTCATCTATTCCTGCTTTGATTCTTTCTGTATACTCAGTAACAGTATTCTCATCAGCCTTATTGATGATAACCACAAACTCATCTCCGGCAAATCTTACCACAACACCGTCATTCTGAATAATATTTGAAATAATATTAACCAGTGTAATCAGCGCGTTATCTCCCTCTGAATGTGAATATTTATCATTGATCCACTTGAAATCATTAAGATCTAACATAATGGCAGCAAATTTGTATTTATGTTTTTTCTTATAACTTTCAACGATCTTATCAAGCTCATATCTGTTAAATGCACCGGTCAGCTTGTCAATATAAAGCATTTCATGCTGCATACTTATGATTATGGAGATAAATGATATCGCAAATCCTACGGGCTGTAATGAAATACCATAATAAATAGTTTGAATTACAATACATGCAGTTATTGGAAGAAGAAATTCCCAAACCGGAAAATATCTCAGTGAACCTTCCCTGATCCTCGCAATCAAATAAATGATAAGTCCATAAGATACCATTAACAAACCAAAACCAATGAAAAAATAATAACCATACAATCTTCTATATACATTATTCTCATCTATAACAAATACAATAGGATAAAAAATATTTACAATAAGCATAGTGGATTCTATGATGAATATAACAAATACCAGCGCTTTATGAAAATTAGAAATATTCTTATGTATATGGAATGATACCAAAAACACAACTCCGGCACCAACAATGAAATTATGTATGTACAAAACAGTATTAGACAAAAATAATAATATATAACTTAATTTTCCGGGTCTGCCATCAAAATAATATGCGAACGGATCAACTATACAGTCGATAAATGTTGCAATAATCAGTATAAAAAGGAGTTTACTTTCTCTTTCCCGGTTTGGAAGTAACCAGCCTTTAGTAAATAAGATTAAAGAAAGTATCAAAACACCAATATAATCAGCAATAAATGCACTTGTCAAATTAATTCCGGATTCCACAATAATACATCTCCATAAATATTATAAGCATCAGTGGTTATTAAAAGTATCTTTTTGCTACATAATGAAACATTTTACTTTAATAACAACAATCTTAATATAATTTTGCTTTATTAAGCGCTTCAAGATCTTCGTCTTTCTTAAGAAGAACACCGACAAAAGGTAAGGTTTCACGTAATTTCTCTGTATCGGTTCCTGACAGGATCAAAGCTCTTATCCAGTCTATAAGCTCAGATGTACTTGGTTTCTTTCTAATATCTTTGATGGTTCTTATCCAATAGAATGTATCTAAAACATTCTTAAGTACATTTTCTTCAAGATGGTCAAAATGAGCATTGACAATCTCAGTCAT
Source organism: uncultured Clostridia bacterium (assembly GCA_946186175.1). GTDB lineage: Bacteria > Bacillota > Clostridia > Lachnospirales > Lachnospiraceae > CAG-590. The sequence goes on from CAMHMG010000083.1 coordinate 10,476, forward strand.
CTGCTCCCTGTCCGGAAAGCTAATGTAATGGAATATACATCTTCTAAGGAATGCATCAGGCAGCTCCTTCTCAGCATTAGATGTAATAACAACAATAGGACGAACTTTAGCCTTAACAGTCTCCTTTGTCTCGTGAATATAGAATTCCATCTTGTCAAGCTCCCACAAAAGATCATTAGGAAATTCAAGATCAGCCTTGTCAATCTCATCTATAAGAAGAATTACCTGTTCATCAGAAGAAAACGCCTCTCCAAGCTTCCCAAGCTTAATATAATGAGAAATGTCATCCACTCCGTCCTCACCAAACTGTGAATCATACAGACGCTGTATCGTATCATACACATACAGACCATCCTGAGCTTTGGTAGTTGACTTAATATTCCATACGATCAACTTCTTGTCCATAGACTTGCTTATAGCATCCGCAAGCATTGTCTTACCAGTTCCGGGCTCTCCTTTTATAAGCAGCGGTTTCTGCAATGCAACTGCAACATCAACAGCAGCCATAAGCTCTTCACTTGCAACATAATCCTTGCTTCCTGTGAATTTTGTTTCCATATATTAATCCTCATTTCTATAACATAATTTTTGTAAGTTGATAACCTAAGGCCTTACCTGTCCATTACCGTATATAATATACTTAGTTGTCGTCAAGGCCTCTAAGCCCATAGGTCCTCTTGCATGAAGCTTCTGGGTACTTATTCCGATCTCAGCACCAAAACCGAACTCAAAACCATCTGTAAATCTAGTTGAAGCATTGACATACACTGCTGCGGAATCAATTTCATTCAGGAACTTCTGAGCATTATCGTAATCCTTAGTGATAATTGATTCGGAATGTCCTGTGGAATTGCGGTTAATATGCTCTATTGCTTCATCAATATTGTCGACTACCTTAGCGGAAATAATCTTAGCCAGATATTCTGTACTGTAATCCTCATCAGTGGCAGCTACAACAGATGAATCAAATTCCTGTATCGTAACATCACCCCTGATCTCACAATCATTTTCTTTTAACATTGTAATGATCTTAGGGGCTGCCTCTTTAACAATATCCTTATGGATTACAAGAGATTCACATGCATTACATACACCAAGTCTCTGAAGCTTAGCATTTTTAATTATATTAACCGCCATATCTACATCAGCGCTTGCATCCACATATACATGACAGTTTCCTGTACCGGTCTCAATAACAGGAACAGTAGCATTCTCAACAACTGAACG
>CAMHMG010000084.1 GCA_946186175.1 uncultured Clostridia bacterium
TAATTACGAATTATCCTCCTCACCACTTACATTAAGATACGCTTTCAACGCTTCTAATCTGCTTTCATATTCTTCTGTTATCATCTTAACATCCAAATTAGCAGTAAGAATATGCAGACACTTAAGCTGCTTTGTCAAATTCCTTCTCTCAAGACTTAATTCTTTAAGTCTTCTAAACATATCATATCCCTGTGTCATGTCACAATCAGATGTCTCAATCTCATTCATAAGATCAGATATCGAATCGTCAATATCAGCTATATCAATCTCAGTATTCATAATATGTTGCCCAATATTGCTGTAAAACTCTGCCTGTCTCATTGCAAAGTCCATCCAGTCATTATCTCTTCCATCAAAAATAGTGTCTTTTCTTACATTATCCATTGTTGCATCCTCCTAATAAACTCGTGCTTTTTATTCATGTTTTCATGACTATATATCTGTTTAAGTCTTTAGGAAATCATATCACATAGGGTGTCCCTTAAAAATGCCACCCCAATTCTTAACTGAAACACGAACTATTTTTTACTAACTATCCACAACACAAAACCTTCCATAATAAGAAAAAAGGCCGCATGGATCATCCATAAGACCTTTAAAATATTATTATTCAATTACAAATGCGATATAATATTATACGATGCGTCGCCCGATAACGGATCACGTTTATCGTAATTATAGACCACATACCTTAAATGTTCAGTATTACTCAGAAACTCAGTATTGTCCATATCACACTCATTATCAAACCCGGCATCCTCCATGACATTCTTCATGACATTCTCCATGTCATCATCAATCCACGATAATGCCTCTAAAGTCACCGTCTCAATATGCATTGCACGCGCTGCCTGCTTTGAGTCATATCCATTACCGGCAAGTATCAGCTCATCCGTGCCTCCCCTTTTGAAAAAGTTATTATAATCCTCTTTTGAAATTCTATTATCCCTTCTCCAGGAAGGTCTGCTCTTTGCATTTTCCCTGCAATAATAATCAAATGTAAGAAGATCATCGAATATCACATCGGCAAGTTCGCAAACACTTTCATACTTCTTATTAATTCTATCATTTACAATCTTTCCAAACACTTTGAAAAAAACTTCTGTCTTCTTATCATTTGTAATATTCTGCAAATAGAAAGACCTTAGCGCTTCATATCTTGCCTCTCTCTTAAATCCAATACCAAACAGTTCGTGAGTCTCATAAAACTCTCCAAGCTTCTTAAACATCAAAAACGGCGTTTCAAAAAAACTCTCCATGTAAGCAAGCACGTGCTCAAACTGGTCGGAATTATAGTATACCTCTACCATCTCCTCCACCTGTTTGAGTTTAAGCAGCTCATCATAAGACATCCACTTCGTTGCCAGCACCTCATAAGGCTCATATTCGCTATGTATCAGCCCATATTCTAGAGCCTTCTCCTCCATATATGAACCTTTAAGCACCTTGAGAAATCCAAGCTGCAGCTGATTAGGTTTCATGGAAAATGCCATATTAAATGATTTCACAAATGAATCATAATCCTCATATGGCAGACCGGCTATCAAGTCAAGATGCTGATGTATATTGTTCATTTTTCTAATCCTCAGCATATTGTTCTTAAGTATTTCTATATCCATTACACGTCTTATCTCTGTAATAGTGATATCATTGGTTGACTGCAGTCCTATCTCTAACTGGATAAGTCCTGGTCTCATTTTCTCAAAGATACGCAAATCTTCATCCTCGATAAGGTCTGCTGCAATCTCAAAATGAAAATTGGTTATTCCATTATCATTTTCCTGAATATAACTCCATATCTGTCTTGCTCTTTTCTTATCACAATTAAATGTTCTATCAATGAATTTGACCTGTTTCACCTTATTCTTCATAAAGAACGATATCTCATTTTTAACCAAAGTCAAATTTCTGAATCTCACACTCTTATCAATTGATGACAGGCAGTAGCTGCATGAAAAAGGACAACCCCTGCTGCTTTCGTAATATAGTATCTTATTTTCAAATTTTGAAAGATCTTCATATATAAAAGGTATATCGTCCATTGAAATAAGTGGATGAGGCAAGGTTACGGAAATACTCCCATCTTTCTCTCTGTAGGTGATACCCATAACGGCATTAAGCATGTTCTTATCTATATCAATACCATTAGCAACATATAGTTTTACGAGTTCACAAAATGCAGCCTCTCCCTCTCCACAGATCACACCATCTATATACTCATGCTCCTTAAGAAGCTTCTCACTATTATAGCTGCCCTCGGGACCTCCTAACCATATAACAAGCTTAGGCGCAACCTTCTTAAGATCCCTGCATATAGTCAGTATCTCAGATATATTCCATATATAGCATGAAAATGCGACCACATCCGCTTTCTCTTTGTATATTGACTGCATGATTGCATCCATATTGTTATTGATAGTATATTCCTTTACTGAGAGCTTTAAATCGTTAATCGCTCCGAATTCTTCCTCAAATTGCTTTCTAGTATAAGCTTCGAGATCATAGATCGCAAGATTTGAATGAACATATTTGGCATTTAACGCAGCAAGTACAACCTTCATATAATAAACCCTTTCTTAACTTCACGCTATGCGCACCTCGGTTCCGCTTCGCTCCATCTCGGTCGTAGCTAACACGCAAAAGGACAGGCAAATACGCCTGTCCTTAAATAACACATCTTAAGATAAAGCTGCTGTAATAATAGCCATAGAGTATACTTCTGTTGCTGTACAGCCTCTTGAAAGATCGTTGATCGGTGAATTAAGACCAAGAAGAATAGGACCATATGCTTCAAAATTACCCATTCTCTGTGCAATCTTATAACCGATATTACCTGCATTAATATCAGGGAAAATAAATGTATTAGCATGTCCTGCCACTTCTGAATTCGGGCATTTCTTCTTAGCTACCTTAGGTGAAACCGCTGCATCGAATTGCAGCTCACCATCAATCGGAACATCCGGATTTCTCTCCTTTGTCTTTCTTGCAGCATTTCTCATCTTATCAACATCTTCACCTTTTCCCGAACCATCTGTAGAATAGCTTAAGAATGCAACATGAGGATCAACGCCGAATACCTTGGCACATCTGATAGTCTCTTCTGCAATCTCAACAAGCTCATCTTCCGTCGGCTTAATATTGATACCACAGTCACCCATCGCCAAAACCTCGTTACCACCTGTTGCTGAAGGACGAACAAGAATGAAACATGATGAAACAAGTGTGTTGCCCGGTTTTGTCTTAATAAGCTGCAATGCAGGACGTACTGTATCTGCTGTTGAATATGTAGCCCCACCTAAGAGTGCATCCGCATAACCCATCTTAACAAGCATAGTTCCAAAATAATTGTTCTCTTTAAGAATCTCCCTTGCCTGTTCAGGTGTCATTCCCTTGCTCTTTCTTATCTCACATAATTCCTCAACCATCTTATCCATTTCCGGAAAATTATTAGGATTAATTATTTCTGCTCCTCTGATATTAAATCCCGAATCTTCTGCCGCTTCATTGATCATATCAGGGTCACCTACAAGTATAGGATGCAGAAAATTACTGGCAAGTAATCTTGATGAAGCCTCCAATATTCTCGAATCACTGCCTTCTGTAAAAACTATTCTTTTGGGACTCTTTTTAAGAATCTCGATCAATTGTCCAAATCCAAACATAACATTTCCCTCCATTTTAATTATAAGTTTTTCACTAATATTTTACAAAAAATATTGTATACAATCTCTATATACTATTATATATTTTTTTATTTTTTTCTCAACCCATTTTTAACATAAAATCTGTAATTTTATGTCTTTTTTTCTGTACATATATCCTTAAAAACAAGAATCTCTCCGTCGTTTCTTCTAAGAAAGGAGTATTTATTCATCTGTATTAAAATCCTTTATTTTTAAGTCGTGCAACCAACTCCACATAAAATTCTCTAACATCAAATTCTTCCAGATTCTCACGGTTAAGATCTATCACATCTCCATGAGATATTCCACGTTTTCCTTTGATGGTAAGAAACTGATAATCCTCACCCCACTGAAAAGATTTTTCTCCTACCAATCCGTCATTTGCCCCATCAAATGCTTTTACTAAATGATATGAGAAATTAAGAGGAAATCTGCCATTGCCGGCTACATTTAACTTGCTGCCAACACTCTGATAATATACACCGTCAACATCCGGTAATTCTTCATTAAGCTTCTTACATGCAGCTGCCGTAAGATCAGTAACTGCTTCAATAAAATCAGGATCATGATCTCCTAATCTCTTAAGAGTTCCGTTATAAGCACCGGCAAGTGCATCCTTTTGGCTCTGCGGTATCTTTGAAAGCAGATAATCTGCAAATTCACAACCCCTATGTGGTGTGTTGATTGTTGTAAGTGAGGCAACATGCTCTTTGATCCCGGGAATATTAAGTGCATATCTGCTGTCTAAGCCACCTTTGGAGTGAGCAATAATGTTAACTTTGTCACAATTATTATCCTTACATATCTCAAGAATTCTGTCTGCAATCTCCTGTCCACACTCTGCTACAGAAGCCGCTGACTGCTGCTTTCCATAGAAAAGTGTTGCTCCATTTTCTTCTAACTCTTTAGGAATTCTGCCCCAGTAATTAAGATACCTGTAATCTCTGAAAAACACTCCATGAACAAGAAGTATAGGATATTTTGTCGCGCATATTTTATCCTCATGCCGTTCCTTGTTCTTAATTATCTTAGAATTCTCAACTTCTACCTCTCTGCCCGTAGTCTTAATTATAATCCCAAGCATGATCAAATGAGCAATAGGAATCCATCCACATATAAGACCCCATACACGTATACGCATTCCAAGTTGTTCAGAAGTAAGATATACTCTAATGATACCATTCCAAAAAACTGTATTTTCAACTATTACTATCATAAGGATATTAAGAAGCCATAGCTTGTAATCATCTTTGAAGCCCGGAATTCCATATGTTCCAAAAAAACCTGTAATACAATAGATAATACTTAACACAGTCGATATCGAAAACATGATAAGTAGCTCTCGACCATTTGCACATCTCTTAAGCCTTTTTGTCTCTAGCTTTCGATTCTCATATGAAGGACTAATATTAATCCAGAGAAACCAGATAATAAAAAATAAAATTATAGGTACTTTCAGCGCTCCAATTTTGACAATTTCATTCACAGTCAAAATGTTAGACAACAGGAATATTACAATTACATTAATAATTCTCAAAATATATTTCATTTCAAACTCTCCACCTGCAACATAATAGAATTGGAAAAAATGTAGTTCTTATCAGATTGCATGCAGATTCTTAAGAGAAAGATCAAGTATCGGTGCAGAATGTGTAAGAGCTCCCGATGATATGTAGTCAACTCCTATATCAATTAGATTAGCCACATTTTCCTTAGTAACATTACCTGAGCATTCTGTCTCAGCTCTTCCGTCAATAATCTTAATCGCTTCCTTCATGGTCTCCTTATCCATGTTATCAAGCATGATAATATCCGCTCCGGCTTCAACAGCCTCTTTAACCATAGTTAAATTTTCAACTTCAACCTCTATCTTTCTTACAAATGGTGCGTATTCCTTTGCCATAGTAATCGCTTCCTTCACACCACCAGCAGCACCTATATGATTATCCTTAAGAAGAATGCCGTCAGACAGGTTATATCTGTGATTGTAGCCGCCACCTACTTTAACCGCATATTTTTCAAATATGCGCATATTAGGTGTTGTCTTTCTCGTATCAAGAAGTTTGGTCTTGCTGTCTTTTAATAAAACAGCGATTGAATGTGTATAAGTTGCTATACCGCTCATTCTCTGAAGATAATTAAGAGCCGTTCTCTCGCCCTCAAGAAGTACTCTTATATCACCTTTGATAGTTCCAAGCAATTGACCACTCTTAACCTCATCGCCATCCTTTACTTTAATGTCAAATTCGGTCTTGTCATCAAGAAGTTCAAATACTCTGCAAAAGACAGATAATCCGGCTATAACACCGTCCTGTTTACATATAAGTTCAACCTGTCCCAGCTGATAGTTTGGCATTACCGAATTGGTGGTGATGTCTTCACTTGTTATATCCTCTCTAAGTGCCTGAAGTATAAGATTATCTACATTAAGATTCATTAGTTCTCTCATTTATTCGTCTCCTTTCATCCCGTGAAACCGGGTCTTACATTCTCTCTGGCTTTATAAAAATAATCCTTAGAAACTTCTACATAAGTCCTATCAGCCACATAACCTTCACTACTCTCATTTTCGAAGTATTCCTCACACCACGAATGGTCAGCCTTTTCATAATTACCAGTTATATCCTCTGCGCCGCGTTTCGCCCAAACAAGACTTTCAAGAAGTGAATTACTTGCAAGTCTGTTAGCTCCATGAACACCGTTACATGCTGTCTCGCCTGCCGCATACAGTCTGTCCATAGAAGTTCGTCCGTTAAGATCAACCTTAACACCACCCATGAAATAATGCTGAGCCGGAACAACAGGAATCGGCTCTTTTGTTATATCATATCCCTGTTCTAAGCACGTCTTATAAATATTAGGGAAACGATTCTTAACCTCTTCCGCTTCCAAATGTGTAACAGAAAGCCTGACATGATCAGTTCCTTCCTTTGCCATTTGTTCCTTGATCTTCTCAGTTAATACATCACGCGGAAGTAGTTCATCTACAAAACGGTTGCCATCTTTATCAAGCAATACCGCGCCTTCTCCTCTTACCGATTCAGAGATGAGAAAACGTCTGCCTGTAATCTTTGCAAACAGTGTTGTTGGATGAATCTGAACATAGCTGATATCTTTCAACTCTATATTATGCTTAGCAGAAATCGCTACGGTATCTCCCGTTAAATGTCTGAAGTTTGTAGAATGTTTGTAAAGTCCGCCAACGCCTCCGCAAGCCCATATGACATAATCACTGTATATCTTCATGACTTTAATATCACCAATACCACTATCATTTGAGGTTTCATTTACTATCTCTGCATTTCCATCAATCGCAAGGCTGTCACAAGCACCATGCACGTTATCATTACATGAAACCATTACACCATAACATTCATTGTCTTTTTCAAGTATGTCTACCATAGTTGTGTGCTCAAATACAGATATATTATTTCTCTCTTTAACTCTTGCAAGAAGCTTTGATGTAATCTCTTTACCGGTAAGATCTTCATGATGTAATATTCTAGACGCTGTATGCGCACCCTCTTTGGTATAGGTGAACTCACCCTGTTTCCGTTCAAACTCAACTCCAAAATCAATAAGCTCTTTAATAATATCCTGCGATGATCTTATCATCAGATCCACTGCAGCTCTGTCATTCTCATAATGACCTGCCCTCATAGTATCCTCAAAAAAGGATGCATAATCATCTTCATTTTTGAGTACACAGATTCCGCCCTGGGCAAGATATGAATCACACTCTTCCATACCTCCCTTGGTTATGATCGCTATACTCTTATCCTCCGGTAAATGAAGCGCTGCAAAAAGCCCTGCCACACCGTTACCCACTATAATTACATCATAATTCTTTTTCATAATGTTTCCTCAATGATTATCTTCTTCATCAATTGTGCTCATAAAAAAGCACTTTGTATTCTCGCTATAATAAAACTTAATATATTTCATCCTCATCCGATTCCATATCAGCATCATCACCAAAATCGTTAAAATCATCAAACAACACAGGCTCACTGAAATCATATGAATCAAGGTTACCATACACCTTACGCACCTGCTCGTCCACTTCATCCTTAATAGGCTGTAATTTCTCCACTGGAACTCCAAGCATCATTGAAACCTCATTGATATCAATCTTTCCCTGAAGCATTCTCTTTGCCGCATCCATTGTTGCTTTATCTGTGTTATTCATATTGCCTCTCATCCTTTCCTTAATTACTAACCGATCTAATTCAAAAAAATTACGAATGTGTCGATTTTTAATTGCACTACCATGTATTCCCTAACAAAGGAATAATACAGTAATTAAATACACACTACATCATCATTGTATATCAGTCGGTATCATAAGTAAATCTAAATGATTTCGATATGTACTCCTCCCATGTCCTTGAATACCTGTCTCCAAAGGTGATACTTGTTATTTCATCAAATGGTATCTCTATATTATCCTGTATTGAACCATTAACATCATAATGTGTGAAAATAACTTTTGATTTTTTTATCTTCTTAATTCTTCCAAGACAAAAGAATTGCTTCCCCTTAGCTTCTTTTTCATTCTGTATAATAACAAAATGCTTTAACTTTTTTAACGATTTCAAAGTCTCCTTCCATGATGAAAGATCAATGTCCGGAATATCTGTGCCATCAAGAATCCTATTCTTCTCATTAATAGCTGTTGAAATATTATCCCTAATCTTTATCTTATCAAGCTCAGACACTTTATGAATCCGAAATCCATTAATCAGGAAATCTTCTTCACAAGCTCCTATAAATAATTTTTCTGAGTAATCAATAATATAATAATAGTTACTAAAATTCCTGTCATAATCAAAGACACATTGGCACAAATTATATGTTCCATTGGAATCCCCTAGACATTTAACTTTCTTTTCTTTCTTCAGTATAAACACCACCTTGTAATAAATATAGGGCTATGTCACAAATTATAATTAACAGACACTCAAAAAGGGCATATAATTAATATATCATTAAAGCCCCACAAGATACTCCTCATTTACCGCAATCACCTTCTCCATTGCGGCTCTGCTTGGAGCACCTACGGTCTCACGCTTCTCCACACAGGTCTCTAAACTTATCGCCTCGTAAATGTCCTCCTCAAACACAGGTGATATCTTCTTATACTCGTCTAAGCTCATTTCATCAAGTGAGATATTCTTTTCAATACAGTAAAGCACAAGCTGGCCTACGATACCATGAGCATCGCGGAAAGGAACACCCTTGTTTACAAGATAATCAGCTGCATCCGTTGCATTGGTAAAGCCTTTCTTAGCGCTCTCCTCCATTGTCTCTTTATTAACTGTCATTGTCTTGATCATTCCTGTAAATAAAGCCAGACATCCCTTTACCGTATCAATGGCATCAAATGTAAATTCCTTATCCTCCTGCATGTCCTTATTATACGCAAGCGGAATTCCTTTCATTGTCGTAAGCATCTGCATAAGTGCACCATACACCCTGCCTGCCTTACCACGAACAAGCTCCGCAATATCCGGATTCTTCTTCTGTGGCATAATAGAACTTCCCGTACTGTAGGCATCATCCAATTCAACAAAACCGTATTCGTTGGAATTCCATATAATAATCTCCTCTGAAAATCTCGAAAGATGTACCATGATCGTTGACAATGCCGACAACAGCTCAATTACATAATCTCTGTCTGAGACCGAGTCCATGCTGTTTAATGTGGCACCCTTAAATCCGAGAAGACCGGCTGTCATCTCACGATCTAACGGATAGGTTGTCCCTGCAAGAGCCCCGGAACCTAACGGACAGTAATTCATCCTCTCGTATATGTCTGAGAGTCTTCCGTAATCACGCTTAAACATCTCCATATATGCACCGAAATGATGAGCAAGCGTTATAGGCTGAGCTTTCTGTAAATGTGTAAAGCCCGGCATAAATGTATCAAGATGCTCCTTCATAAGACCATGAAGAACTACCATAAGTTCTTTCACAAGCTCTTTCAAATTAACTATTTCTTTTCTTGTATATAAGCGCATATCGAGTGCGACCTGATCATTTCTTGAACGGCCTGTGTGAAGCTTCTTACCTGCGTCGCCTATTCTGTCAATAAGGTTAGCCTCAACAAAACTGTGTATATCCTCGTACTCTGATGTAATTTCAAGCTTTCCGCTTTCAACATCATTAAGAATTCCTGTAAGTCCTGAAAGAATCTCATCACGCTCTTCCTCGGTTAACACTCCTGTTGCAGCAAGCATTTTCACATGTGCCATGCTGCCTTCTATATCCTCTCTATAAAACTTCTGATCAAAGGTAATGGACGCGTTAAAGTTATACACTAACTGATCTGTTTCCTTTGTAAAGCGTCCGCCCCATAATTGTGCCATTTATTCATCCTCCTAATTGTACGTATAATCAAAAACCCACGAACATTTTACTATGTTTGTTAGTTTTTTTCAATACAAACCGCTATTTACATATAATTGATACTCTAGAAATCATACCTTACGACCTCGCAATTTTTAACTCCGAATGAAGAGAACTCTTCACTGTCCATATCCCTGAAATACGACTCAACTATTCTTGCAATACCGTTATGTGCGACTAGAATATACGTTTTTTGATCACTGCACCCTTTAATATCATCCAGGAGATTGTATATTCTCTGGGCTAAATGAAGCATCGACTCACCACCGTCATATCGGCTGGCACAATGTTTTTTTGCTTCATGAAACTCCGCACCATTTCTTGCGGTAGACTCATATTTCCCAAAATTCTGCTCAATAAGTCTTGGTTCAACCTTAAGCGGAATTCCTGCAATTTCTGAAATATGTTTTGCAGTATCCAATGCCCTGACAAGGGGTGAAGATAATATCTCATCAGCGTGAATTCCCATTTCTACGATCTTATGACCTGTTTCAATAGCCTGTTGGTGTCCCAACTCAGTCAGTTCAATATCTGTGGCACCACATATCTTATTCTCCACATTCCACACAGTCTGTCCGTGTCTAACAAAATAAAAATGTCCCATATTACCCTTATTAACTCCTAACTTAACAAAAATCAATTACATGATTGTACCAAACCAACCTTAAAATATCAAATTATATCTCACTTAAAACTATAATGCATAACCGGTTTTCCCACACCGTGAACCTGCTTACCCAGCTCTTTCAGCCTGTTACCGTACCTGTTCTTCATCGTCTTCACAAAATACGACCTCTCATATTCATGCCCCGAAATAGTATCATATATTGCCTTAAGCTGTGGCATGGTGAAATTCTTCTTATTAGGCAGAAACCAAAATGCAATATCAGTATAATCAAGTTTTCCGCGAAGCCTTTCAATTGCCATATCAATTATTCTATAATGATCAAAGGCTATATCCGATTCCTGAAGAATTAATCCTATATCCTCATTTTGGAAATACCAGCTGTCATTCTTTCTTATAACATCCACCAATTCAGCGTTCTTAGCATCATCACCTGACTTGATATTCAGCTTTTCAAATGGAACCATTGCAATATATGCTGTTGTAATTACCCATCCTCTAGGATCTCTCCCCTTATCTGAAAAAGTATAGAGTTGTTCTAAGTACACACCTTCTACCCCAGTTTCCTCCATAAGCTCCCTGCGGGCTGTATCAAGCAAAGATTCCATAGGATCTGCAAATCCACCGGGAAGAGCCCATTTATCCATATACGGATGATTACCTCTTTGTATAAGTAGTAGTTTTAACTCTTTACTCTTTGGCACTACCGTAAAGACAAGGATATCTGCCGTCACAGACGGTCTTTCAAATTTGGTAAGATCATATTTCTCAAGAAATTCCTTCTCGGAACCGGTTGTTTCGTAAAGTTCTGACATACTTCATTCTCTCCTTAACTCTTAATCATCATACATCTGTCTGTTTTTCGCTATCTTTATCAATATACAACTCAATATTCTCCATAGCCTGTTCCATCATATAATCTATTTTTCTTTAATTTGCTATATTAATTACCTTCAACAACTGCATTTTCTTTAATTGAATTTCA
>CAMHMG010000085.1 GCA_946186175.1 uncultured Clostridia bacterium
AAACACCTTTTCCAAGATAACGTTCTTTGTCTCCGTCACGAAGCTCTAACGCCTCGAATTCTCCTGTAGAAGCTCCACTTGGTGCAGTTCCGCGTCCCACAGTACCATCTACGAGATATACTTCTGCCTCAACTGTAGGATTACCTCTTGAATCAAGTATCTCTCTTCCTATTACTTTCTCGATTTCCAAATAACTCATGTTCTTATCTCTCCTTTTATTTTGCTATTTTTACCTTTTTACTATGAAAGTCCAAGAAGCCGAGCCTGAAGGCGACGGCTGATTGGATAACTTTCTGTATACAGCGACGCTTAGCGAATCCGAGCCCAAAGGGCGACAGATGAGCTTAGCATAGCCGTTTACTAGGTCTCTTGCCTTACAACATTATATCCGCTGTCAAGTTTTAACTATCAGCTCCTCTAACGGAGTTCCCTTGCGCACCTTCTCTTTATATATTTCCGTGCATCTGTTGATACGTTTGAACTGTTTAAGCGCATTCTTAGTATTGCCATACACCTTCCAGCATCCCACGCATTTCACTCCGGTATCCGGGTCATTGATGAATCCTCTCACATCCTCCGGTGGATAACCCAGAAACAAGCCTATTTCATGAGGAAAATCGGTACTGTCCTTCAATCTTTTGACCAGCTGGCAGACACATAAATCTGCATCTTTATTTGTATAGCCTTTTTCATTCAGGATATTAATCGCCTCGGGATTGTGCAGGTCTTTATCTAAGTATTCCGGACGATATACATATATTAATGTATAGTCGCGCGCATATTTTAGAGGAATTATCCGAAGGCCATACTTCCTCATCAAACAATTAAGTTTTCTTAATCTCTGCACCACATAGCCTCTATCATTATTTCTTATAGAAAACAAGCTGCCCGTTTTAATTCCCGCCAGAGTCGGTGCACAATATTCCACTATTTCACTCGTCGGCATTTCTCTGCACCCTCATACACTGCCTTTATTATTTTTATTCTACGTACTATTGTTTTCCTCATATTGCACCATCTCCGATCAAACTAATTATATCTGATATTAATTATTCCCTTTTATTAAGGATACAATACATAGACAAGATAAAATATCTTTGTCTGAGCTGCTTTGCTCACTTTTTCATGTCTATACAAGAGCTCTTCCAAGCGACTTACACTCTTCAAGATCATCATCACTGGGGAAATTGTTAGCCATAACACCTTCATATGCAAGATTAGCTCCTGCTGCATTAGCTCTGTCTTCCCAGTCTCTCATCCACTGTCCGTCGCCCCATCCATAAGAACCAAACAGTGCGATCTTCTTACCTGACAGAGATCCTTCCACATCAGTAAACATCGGTTCATATTCATTTTCTTCAAGAACCTCTGCTCCCATTGCAGGACATCCAAAAGCTATTCCATCAAAATCTCCCACCATTGTACTGTTAAACTCTGATGGTCCAAAAACAGAAACCTCAGCGCCTGCCTCTTTTGCACCGTCTTCTACTGCCTGTGCCATAGCTGTTGTATTACCTGTTCCGCTCCAATATACTACCGCCACTTTGCTCATAACTATTATCCTCCTTCACTAAGCGAAAGCTCCTCTCCTTCGTCAAAGTCATGGGCTCCCTACAAAGGAGAGGAAAAAACATGATTTATTCACGGTTAGCGTTTGCTAACCGTGTTGATAGTATCATATCTCACATGCGAAGTCAACTTGCTTATAAGCTAATTTTTCTCAATATCAAAGCAGACAACAAGCACCATTACACATTAGCAACTACGCACTTTATCTCCTGACCGTTAAGATAGCCACACGCGTTAAGTCCTGCAGTTATTATCCTGTTCCATTTATCAGCAGTCACTGAAATTGTTGTTTCATCCTCTAAATATACAGTACAATCACGGCAGAATTCATTTTCTTCATCGGATATTCCTCTGCACACAAGCTTTCGATCAATTGCACCCATTTCCTCGAGTATATTTACCATCCTATACACCGTTGCCATACCGATTGTTGAATCTGACTTTGAAGCTTTATAATATATTTCCTTGCAACATTCACACTCTCCCGACAAAATAACATCTAACAGAAGAAGTCTCTGTTTTGTAATTCGTCCTCCACGTGCTCTTAACTCTTCAAGGATCTCTTCTTTCTTCATGCCTCGTTCTCCTCCTTGTATACATATTCTCCTGCATTCCTTACAAATTTTTTGATACCGCTATATGTTGAATCACTTATAAAATGTTCAATACGGCAGGCATCCGCACTTGCGGTTTTTTCATCCACTCCGGCAACTTTCTGCAAAAAACCGCTAAGAATACTGTGTCTTTCATATATATCTGCTGCCAGTTTATTTCCATTTTCAGTAAACTCTATTTCTCCGTTTTTCTTCATTTCAATGATATTTTTCTCACGTAGATTAGCCATCGCAACAGAGACACTTGCTTTAGAAAATCCGAGTTCATGAGCTACATCCACTGAATGAACACAGCCATGTTTCATTTTTAAAGTATATATAGTTTTAATGTAATCCTCAGCTGATCTGTTCATTTAAGCATTTCCTTTCGTATTCTGAAGATATTGTTCAATTGTATCTATTCAGCTATGCTTCATATATACGCGACAGGCTCAGTGCTAAAGCACCTTCCAGTATGCCTGTCGATTCTACCTGAACAGCTACGTTCAATTTTCATTTCCAAAGCATTAAAGCAATCCGGAAATCAATAGTTAGTACCTGCTAACCGCATAGCAAAAAATAACGGTTAGAGTAGCCTAACCGTTTATTAGTATAATTAGCATACGCTAATCTGTCAAGTGTTTTTTATATCTTCAAACTCCCGAGAGGTAAATCTATGGTACTGTAACCCGAATTCATTTTGCTCTATCAGATAAATGTATTTGTCAATAGTTTTATCCCTAAAACTGATCGCCCACATATCATCCTTCAACATATCAATAATAATATCCTGTGAAAAAGAACGAAACATCCCCACCATATCTTCTAATGTCCTATTCGGTTTTTGTATTTCCGATATAAATGATTCCAAAAAAACCGTTGGCTTATAATTATTATGAACCCACTCCACGCCTGATATGGGAATCACAATCTCATATCGTCCTCTCTCTGAAGTAAGCTCCTCTATTGTAATGTTCCCCAGAGTATCAGCTGCTCTTTTCTTAAAATCATCAATCGCATCATCCAGATGCTCCTTATCACAATCCAATAACACAAGCAATGAAGTGATAGGATAATAAAAGTTAATCGCCGTGTTGGTATATCCAAGCTTTGCAAAACATTCCAATATATTGTCTATGATATTTTCTTCTAAATTACTCAATTCTCATTATCCTCCTTTTAAGCAAGCAATCTCATTCACGATTTTTAAGAATCTCTGCCGGCGTATATTTGTCAAGCCTTTTTACCAGAAGTTTATTGATCACAAAATAAAGAATCATTATTACCCCATACACTATAAAATAAAAATATATCGGAGTTTTTACATTCATTCCGCAGGTGACATTCGCTATCATAAATGGAAACATATTATTCATGATAATCTTTGATAGCGGTATAACTATAAGTGCACCAATTGCTATAATGTAGAAATTACCATCAAGATACAGTTTTCTTATCTCATTTCTTCTGTAACCGAACACTTTGATCAGCGAGATATTCTGTGAGCTTCTGTCTATCATCACCTTCATCATAAGATACATGACTACGCAGAATATAACTGATGAAGCTATGGAAAGAGTATATATCATGGGCATCATCAGTTCTGTGAACACACTGGCGCCCTTCACTATATCATCCCTGCTCGTAGTAGAATACAGCCTTCCGGGATCAATATCAAGCTCCTTGTCAGAAAAGAGTACATTATAATAATCGTCAGTTTCTCCCATCATATCTCTCATCTCATCTATATCCATGAAAATGAAGAAGCCCGAAGAATAACTTGTTATATCCCCTACAATAAATGCATATCTCATTTCCTTCTCATCATCGACAACCACAAACTCTTTCCCCTTTTTCAGACCGAACTTTTCCGCAAACGCTGATGATACAACCACTTCCGTTCTGCTTTTACCCGGATTCACATCAAAAAACCTGTTGTTATCATCAATTCCTAAAAGCGTAACATCAAAGTTGTATCCCATTGCACTCTTCTTGCATGTATAGGCATATGCCGCTTCAGCGTCAGAAGGCGCCTTCTTTTCAGGATACTTAAGCGTATACATGTATTCAAACTTAGTATCCTTCGTATAATCTTTGGCTATATTGGTGCATAATGTAAAGCAGTCAACTCCGATCATGAAGATGAGAAGCGCAAGGAACATGCCAAGTACTACAGCAAGGGTGGATCTCATTTCCTTAAACATCTGCCTTATTCTGAACGCCTTTACAAAATCCATGCCTTTAAGGCTCACCTTTTTGTTGTTCTTCTTCTGTTTAACTTCGTTTCTGATAAGCGACAGAGCCGTTCTGTTAAGCTTAGATCTGATCACAAGGACATTAACTATCACCGCCATGAGCGGAGGGCATACTACGGAGTAGATGATCAGGTACTTGGGAACTTCAAAAGAAAATTCCGGTATTGAAAAATACAGATACGAACTCTCAGCCACCATAGGCGCCATAATTCCCGTCGATGCCACTAACAGACCTATCAGACCTGAAATAAATGCCACCACCACAGGAAGCGATATGTAGTGGAGCAGAAGATCATTTTTCGTAACTCCCATGGAATAAAGGGTTCCGATAATGCTGCTCTCAGTCTCTATTGAATGTACTACAAACACAGAGATCACATACGCCATTAGAATAAACATAATAACTCCTGCTATTACACCAACCTCAATATCCACCAGCTTATCATTTTTAGTTGCGAATATTCTTGGATTATCAGATCTTTTCAAAAAAGCTGTAAGATCTGACAGGCCAAAATCAAACCCGTCAAGAGCATCATTAACCGCCATATCAAGATCCTTAACGCCATCTGCCATATCGTCCGTACCATCGTATATTTCCTCTACAGCATCCGTATAACTCTCAAGGCCGTCCTTATACTCCTTAACGTTGTCAATCTCATATTTTGTATTTTTAAGAGACATCCTCATTATGGCATTGTCACTTTCCTCAATTATTCTGTCAAGTTCTTTGTCATAATTATCTTCTGTCAGGCTGACATTCATTCCATAGCTATTAAGCGCCTCTGAAGTCTGCTTTAGATACGAATCAAGAATTTTTCCTGTTGCTTTATTTATATCATAGTTGTTTTTTGAGAGCTCTTTCAATGCATCCCTCACGTCCTGTGTTGCATCACGAAGTTCTTTGACCGCATCCTTCAACTCATCCTCTACTCCACCGGTTCTATCCCAATACTCCTGAAAGAGTTCATCATCCACTTCCGAAGCGTCTATCTTTAAACCTTTAAGATAATTCTTCAAATCTGCATCTTCTGTTGTCGTTCCAAGCTTATAGGTGTACAGATAATCCTCAGTTTTCTGTGCTTTACCTGATTTTCTGAATTCTTCATACGCTTCCTTCGTAAGAAATACAAGCCCAAAATACTTGGAATTACATGACGTATCCGATATCTCCTTTAACGGTCCGTCGTAATCAGACACCACAGCAATTCCGGAGATCTTATAATCAACTCCCGCTATATCAAACTCATCACCCACATTAAGATCATGCTCCCGGGCATATCTCTTCTCCATCACAATCTCATTTTTATCAGAGGGCTCATTACCTGCAATATAGTGTAACTGATTAATCTTATCCCGGATCTTAAATAGTCTTAAAGTCCCTTTATCTTCATCCGGCATTTGATAATCATAATAGAACTGATCTTCAACCTCTACTCCCATATCACTGATGTGAGAAAGCTCATCATCATTAAGCGGAACAAATACTTCAAATTCTCCATCCTCGAGATTAGTTTCTTCAGCCAGTTTCACGGTACCTCTGGACAGAGTTTCTCCCGAACCCACTATCGTAACAACTAAGAATATTCCCATAACGATCATTATTCCCAGCATAAAATATCTGATAAAATGTTTTCTTAAATTCCTGAAAACTCTTTTTCTAAGTACTTTCTGCATCTTACAGATCCTCCAATTCTCTTGCAGGAATTCTATTACTGTTGGTGTATTCCCTGCTTATCTCTCCGTCCTTTAAATATATAACCCTGTGTACCATATCTTTAATGGAATTATTGTGTGTTACTATAAGCATTGTTGTTCCGTATTTCTCATTTATCTTCTCAAGAAGAATCAGTATATCTCTGGAGGTGTTGGAATCAAGCGCCCCCGTTGGCTCGTCACACAGAAGAAGCTTGGGATTCTTGATGAGCGCCCTCGCTATTGCAGTACGTTGCTGCTGACCTCCTGATAACTGTGAAGGAAATTTGTCAGCATGCTCAGAAAGTCCAAGAGTTTCAAGAAGCTCATCCATATCAAGCGGCTCACTTGTAAGGTAACGACACACCTCTATATTCTCTCTCACGGTCAGATTAGGGACCAGGTTGTAGAACTGAAATATGAATCCCAGGGTATCTCTCCGGTAATCAGACAGTGCATCCTGCTTAAGACCTGCTATCTCAAGCCCATCCACCTTGCATGACCCCGAATCAATATCATCAAGGCCACCTATACAGTTAAGAAGAGTGGACTTACCCGAACCTGAAGCCCCCTGTATAACACACATCTCTCCCTGTTCAACTCCAACGGTAACACCCTTCAATACCTGGACATAACTGCCGCCTTCTCCATAACTTTTCTTGACATTAGATACTTCTACATACATATTCTTCATCCTCTCTTATTATAACGTCTACTGCGTCTACGGTGTGGTTTCACCTAACATAACATCGTTATGTTGATTGCGAAACTTTATGAAAGAAAAAATAAAGTTTCGCAAATGCCGATCAAGTATTGTTGATCACCGAAAACCACCCGCCGATGATATAACTGAACATCCCCTTCAGCTGCTTCAACGCTTCCTTCTCATTCTTACAGTGTGTAAGTAAATGAACAAATATATCAACCTGATCGTGCGCCATCCAGTGAACTATAAACTTATCTTCCTTCGTCATCTGCTTCGCGGACTTATAACCTTTCATAGTCCAGAACATGTCTCTGTAATGACTATTCAGCATGTCAGCCATGTCATCTATGATATTTTCAAAGCTCGAGCCCTGAGATCTTGTTATCAGAAGCTCATACTCATCCTTATACTTAAACAGCGTCTTTACAACGTCAGTTGCCGCTTTCATATCTTCCTGCATATCGTATTGCTGACCCGGTGTATAATGATCCATCTCTTTAATCTCTGCAAGCATATGCGACTCAATAACTGTTCTAAGCTCCGTTAACGGTCCTCCC
This sequence comes from uncultured Clostridia bacterium, assembly GCA_946186175.1. Classification (GTDB taxonomy): domain Bacteria; phylum Bacillota; class Clostridia; order Lachnospirales; family Lachnospiraceae; genus CAG-590. Next base: position 7,373 of record CAMHMG010000085.1, read on the forward strand.
ACAACACCTGCAAACAGATCATTCTTATCGTTGAAAAAGAAATACATAGCTCCTGTTGTAACACCGGCATTCTTGCAAATAGTTCTTAAAGACGCCTTCATGTATCCCTTCTCCATGAATTCCACTTTCGCACTTTCGATCAGTTTCTGTTTGGTTTCTCTGCTGTCCTCCATAGTAAACTCCTTATAAGAACATAGTTTCTTATCATATAAAATAACAGTGTTATGTATGTTTGCATTATATACATAACACCGTTATCTTGTCAAGTCCTATTTTAATCAGTTCTTGTCGAGGTAAAATCCGAAACATGCCTTCTTACAATTGCATATACTCACTCCAGCCCCTTCAAGGTTCCAACCATATCAAGCCTCTTGATCTTCTTTGAAAACATAGCACTTACCGCAATTGCAACAGCCAGAATGAATACCGCCGACATTACATAAAGGTATGCCGGAATGCTGACATAATAGTCAAACTCATCGCCGTTGCTGTTCATCATTGCAAGCAGTGATGGCTTACCAAAAGGTGAACCGACCAATATACCTATAACAGCAAACCATATATTCTCCTGATTGAGTATTCTTCTTATTTTGGCAGTTGAAAGCCCCATGACCTTCAACGTGGCAAATTCCTTGAGTCTCTCATGGAAAGATAGATTGCCGGAATTATATAAGACTACCACCACCGTAATTATAGAGAACGTCATCATCATGTAAAACAGATATTTGATAACCTCGTATCCTTTGATAAACGCCTCTTTGATCTCTGCCATGTCGTACACTCCGGCAACTCCCTCACGGTCTTTATAATTCATAATGTTTTCCCGGGTAAGAATAGCCGTAGGCTTATATTCACATCCCGTCTCCTCAAAATCCTTTCGAAGATATGTTATTCCCGCAGTTTCCGGAGTTCGGTTGATAAGTCCTATCTCTGCTTCATACCATTTATTCTTGGAATAAATGTGCCAGTACACCTTATCACCTATTCCTACGCCCATCTGTTTTGCAAGTCTGCTTGTTATCGCAATCTTGCCGGGAACCATAGAGGTGATCTCTGTCTTTTCATCGGTTATGTTCTGCATCCCCTTGCCTTCAATAACCGTCAGTGTCTGCTTGTATCGCTCCAGTGATGATGCATGAGCCTTTGTGGCAATCTCAATCTGATCTGTCATGATCATTTCACCGTCAACTTCATCAGCTAATTCATCAAAGAATTCAACTTCTTTATCTTCAGTCAACGCCATCTGATAGTTGTAGTTTTGCAGCTTGTCAAAATTCCAGATAACAATATCATCCACCAGAATGTAGCAGCCAAATGCATATATAACAAGCACTGTTCCCACGGCAGTTCCGACAATTCCCATGACAGCCCTAAGTGGTGCTCTGCTCACATCGCGAAGGTTATACTGTGTTCCAAATCCAAGTCTCTTCCAAAATGGAAGTCTCTCAGCAAGAATCCTCTTCGCCTTCTTAGGTGCCGCTGGACGAAGCGCCGCAGCAGGCGGTACTTTTAACAGCTTCCGACAGCTGATATAAGACGCTGATACACAGACAACTACGACCGCACACGCAACAATATAGAACAAACTATTAGAACCTGCCGAAACATCAGGTATCATATACCACTCCATAAGCATGTCAACGATCAGTTCCCCGATAACTTTAGGACCCATAACAAGACCTGCGACAGAACCTATCAATGAGACAAAAAAACTATAGCTCATATAGTGAATTGCTATCTTCCATCGTTTCATTCCGATGGCATTCATGGTTCCTATCTGTGTACGTTGTCTCTCCACTAATCTGCTCATAGTTGTGGATATAACAAGAATGGCAACGATCAAGAATATCAGTGCAAATGCATATGAAAAACTATCATGCTGATTAAGTTCATCAGCTATCCTCTTGATACCTATGACAGAATCCTTATCTATCATTACAGCATAATTCTCATCCACCGCGTCCGATATCTCAGACTCATAAAACATAGGTACACTTATTCTACTGTTCTCTTCCTTTATCTTGTCCTTAGCTGAATTCTTCGCACCTTCGGTGAATCTTACAAGCATGGTTGTATAGGGAATCATCCTTGTAAGCTCATCATCACTCATGGAATCTAGCTTTTCCATGATCATATCACTGTCTATATCGTCCAATGTCATCCCATATTCGGCAAGCTTGTTCTCTATCTCAGCAATCTTATCCTTGAACACTTCCGAATCTTTGAGTTCCTCAACATCAAGCTTTCCACTTGTAACCTGATGTTTTGCATATTCCCTTATAGGGAATGCATCATATCCCATGTATACATAGGCGAGTGTTTTAAAATTGATATCACTGTCCTTCTCAGCCTTTGTATATTCATACTCCGGCTCCATGATAAGTCCTCTGACTACCCTCTCAAATCTCACGCCATTATATTCCAATTTAATTGTATCTCCAACAGATATATCCCATTCATTAGCAAATGACCAGTTAAGCCATACTCCGTCTTTATCCGCTCCGTCAAACTCCACGCTGTCAGACTCTTTAAGTCTGTCAGTTTTATCCTCTTCGCCTTCATACAAATACGGTTTTAAGATAACGCTTTCATCCATAAGATAAATGTCCGCCTGTGCACCACCGTATTCGACCGTTGTGCCTCTAAGCTCTGTTCTCAATTGAGCCTGTTCCACACAGTCAAGTTTTTTAACTTCGGTCAAATTATCTTTTGTAAATCCTTCGCTGTACACCCACGCATCAGCTATGTTCGTCTTCTTGTGAAAATTCTCAACCGCCATGCCACTGCCGACAACATTGGATTCAAATCCTGCATATATAAATGTTGCAAGAAATGATAAAATGAGTATGGAAATGAATTGTCCAAGATTACTCTTAATCTCTCTAAGCATCTTGCGAAACAGCATTTACCAATCCACCTCCTCTACCGAAAGAGGCTTCTCATCGATCTTAACTTCTCTTATCTTTCCATTCTTCATACGAATGACCTTATCGGCACACTTGGCTATATCAGCATTATGTGTGACGAGTATTACAGTATTACCATACTTATTCGACATTTCGGTAAGAAGCTTGAGCACTGTCACTCCTGTCTCGGAATCAAGTGCTCCTGTCGGTTCGTCACCTAATATTATCTTCGGATTCTTGGCAAGGGCCCTTGCAATCGATACCCTCTGCTGTTCACCACCCGACATCTGGGAAGGGAACTTCTTAGCATGTCCTTTAAGCCCTACACGATCAAGCATTTCCATAGGGTCTAACGCATCCTTTACTATACTCTTTGTAAGGGCAACATTTTCATACGCAGTAAGACTGGGGATAAGATTATAGAACTGGAATACAAAACCTATTGTATCTGCTCTATATTCCGAAAGTTTCTTGTCGTTCATCGCAGAAACCTCTTTGCCGTCAACGATTATCGTTCCTGAACTCGGCGTATCCATGCCGCCCAACATATTAAGAACGGTAGATTTACCTGCGCCCGATTGTCCAAGTATGACAACGAATTCACCCTCATTTATAGCAAAATCCACATGATTAACTGCAATCTGTCTGCCTTCTCCCTCCCCGTATTCCTTAACCACATCCTTAAATTCAACTACTACTTTATTATCTTTCATTATTTATTTTTTCACCTCATATCCAAGATCTGTTATCGCTTTCTCGATCACATCATCATCAATCTCGCGGCCAAGCTTTATGACCGCCAGCTCTCTTGAAAGCTTCACCTTGGCATTAATTCCGTCTATAGAATTAAGGGCATTCTGAACTCTCCTTGAACAGTTCTCACAGTGCATGCCCCCGATTCCTATCTTCTTAACTCCTATTACCTTATCAAGCTTCTTAGGCTTGATCACCTCTCCTTTGCCGCCACCGCCACAACAGGCGCCTTCACCCTTGAAATGCGGAATTGAGTTCTTGATCGCAAAGAAAAGAATAACCGCTATAATAATAAATACTATTACATTAGATAATTCAGAACTCATATGACCTCCACAATTAATTAAAGGGGTTTTTAATCAACAGCACGCTCATCAAAAAACCCCTTCATAACATTTACTTCACTTCATAGTTATCAGTGACATCCGCCACTCTTATGCTTTGCACAGTTGCCTGCCATAGGGCAGCCTATGCATTTCGTACCTTTTTTCTTCTCTTTGTAGATATAATAAACTGCTCCACCAACTACCGCAATAAGGATAATCGATACAATTATGTTTGCCACGATCGCAGTCATATTTTTACCTCCAAAATCAAAATGTATTTACATATTTGCGAAACTCATCTTTTAAAATTAACGCATTGTA
>CAMHMG010000086.1 GCA_946186175.1 uncultured Clostridia bacterium
GGTGAAGTAAGCTCCTTAAGGAGCGCAACTAAGCCATAGTGCTGTTCTGTTGGTTGGACAGGGCAGGGATCATAAAAGTAAGCCGGTTATTACGTTATATCAATCCGCAAACTTTTATGCCAGCCGCCCAGCCCTACGGCAAGAGCTGTTTTGTATAGTTTATAAATTAACAGCACAGTTATGATTAATTAAATCAATAAAGTAGAATCGAAACTTTCAACAACTTATAGTATTGTGAAACGGCGAGCGGTAACAGCCTAATGCTCGCGAAGGGCTTTGTGTGACGTCAGTACTTAATGAACGGATGCTACAAGCATTCGTGAATTTAGTACTGCTACGTCGCACAACGCGAGTGCAAACGGGTCCCGAAGCGAGTATGGCTGGTTATCGGAGCCGTTCACAATAGGAAAACGTATAAAAGTTTCGAACAAAGACTATCATAACTTCAATCATAACTGTGCGTCCGTCAAACAAACAGCTCTATAAACCCGAATTTGTATACTTGCGTATCGTTTGTTATGAGGTTATAATGATAAAGATTTGATATTTATAGGATGGTAGAAAGAATATGAAGTGGACTAAGATTACTATAGAAACAACAACACAAGCAACGGATATGTTAAGTTATGTGTTGGGTGAATACGGTGTTGAAGGGATTGAGGTTGAAGATAAGATTCCGTTATCGCAAGAGGAAAAAGAGGCTATGTATATAGACATTTTACCGGAGCTTCCACCTGATGATGGTATTGCTTATGTGTCGTGTTACATCAATGCTACAGGACAAGATTCTGAACATGCGGGAAATGAATTTGACTTAAAAGAATTGTGTAAGTATATACAGGAACAACTTGCTGATATGTCATCCTATATGGAGGTTGGTACAGGAAAGATTTCTATAGGTGAGACTGAGGATAAAGACTGGATCAATAATTGGAAAGAATTCTTCCATCCTTTCAGATTAGAGGATAATATCGTAATCCAGCCGACATGGACTGAAAATGCTGAGGTTAAAGAAGGGGATATAGTTATCAAGATTGATCCGGGAACGGCATTCGGGACAGGCTCACATGAAACTACCAAACTTTGTATAGGAGGATTGAAAAAATATATTGCTCAGGATGGAAGTACAACAGTTCTTGATGCAGGATGTGGAAGTGGTATATTATCAATAATTGCACTAAAACTAGGCGCTGCAAGGGTTTATGGTGTAGATATTGATAAATTAGCGGTTGATGCCAGCATAGAAAATCTTAAGTTGAATGATATAGAAAATAGCAGATATACAATAGCAGAGGGTAATATTATTGGAGATAGCAGCTTTGCTGACAGTGTTGAGAAGAACGGGAAGTATGATATTGTTGTTGCCAATATATTGGCAGATGTAATTATTCCATTATCTTCGGTTGTAAGGCGTTTTATGAAGCAGGATGGAGTTTTTATCAGCTCAGGTATTATTTACTCCAAAGAAGAGGATGTTAAAAAAGCTCTGGTTGAAAATGGGTTTGAGATTATTGAGACAAATCATATGGGTGAATGGGTATCATTTGTGTCTAAGTAGAATTATTTGATGAAATTTATGGAGAAATGAAATATGTATAGGTTTTTTGTAGATGCAGATCAATTAAATAATGATTACATTGAGATAACAGGTGATGATTATAATCATATTCGGAATGTGCTGCGTATGAAGGTTGGTGAATCAGTTCTTCTTAGTTGTGGAGATAACAGGGAATATGAGGCAATAATTGAGAAATTTTCTGAAAGTAATAATGATTCAGAAGAAAAGGGAGTGAAATCACATCATTGTAATGGCAAATCAAAAGAGCCGGCAGTTTTGCTTAAAATAACAGATGTGTTTGGAAATGCAAGAGAATTGCCTTCTAAGATTACATTGTTCCAGGGTTATCCAAAGGGTGACAAGATGGAACAGATCGTACAAAAAGCAGTAGAACTTGGAGCATATGAGATAGTTCCGGTTATGATGAAACGTTGTGTTGTAAAGCTTGATGAGAAGAAAGCCGGAAAGAAGGTGGAACGGCTTAATTCAATAGCAGAGAGTGCTGCAAAACAGTCAAAGCGGGGACTTATACCAAAGGTAAAAGAAGTGATGACTTTTGATGCATCGTTAGAGTTTGCAAAATCATTGGATTATGTTATAATACCATATGAATGTGCTGAAGGTATGGATTGTTCAAGAACGATATTGAAATCAGCAGCAGATAAAGGTACGGTAGGCTTATTCATAGGACCGGAGGGCGGATTTGAAGTTTCTGAGATTGAGAAACTCAAGTTGATGGGAGGAAACATTATAACTCTCGGACATAGAATACTTAGAACTGAGACAGCGGGGATGGCTGTGCTGTCTATTCTTATGTGGTTGATAGATAATTAGGTTTCATATAAGGGTTGGAAGGTGGTTGTTTGGGCAAGTACTTTAATACAGGTAATGTTGGTTTTAAGAGAATTATAAAATCCGAATATATTGACAAGACAGGAATGATAGATATTGTTAATGATTCTGTCGAAACTACAGAGAATCTCATTTGTATAAGTCGGCCAAGAAGATTCGGAAAGTCTTTTATTGCCCAGATGCTAAATGCATATTATGACTGTTCGTGTGATTCTCATGAGCTATTTAATAATCTTGAAATTAGTAAAGCTGATTCTTATGAGGAATATATTAATAGATACAATGTAATTTATATTGATATAACAGGTTTTATATCAGATGTTCAAAGGGAGGGCGGGAATATATCAGATATTCCCGGTATGATAGCGGAATCAATCAGAAAAGATATTGTAGAGTATTATCCTGAACTAATGGAAGTTTCTATGCTTGAAGATTGTCTGCTTAAATGTGTTGATATTACCGGACGTATGTTTGTATTTATTATTGACGAATGGGATGCATTAATTAGAGAAGCAAAGCATGATAGCAATACACAAAAGGCATATCTTAATCTTCTCAGGGGGCTTTTTAAGAATGCCAATGTGACCCCGAAAATAGTTGCTTTAGCATATATGACAGGAATACTTCCGATAAAAAAGGATGGAACAGAATCTGCTCTTTCAGATTTTAATGAATATTCTGTGCTTGATCCATATAAATATGATACATATATCGGGTTTACAGAAAAAGAAGTGGAGATGTTATGTAAACTTCATGGCATGAATTTTGATAGTATGAGATATTGGTATAATGGATATGCTATTGGAAGCTGCAAATCAATATATAACCCGTATTCTGTTATGCAGGCAATAAAGCGTGGAAAATATAAGTCATACTGGAAAAAAACAACTGCATCAGAATCATTGGGAACATATATTGATATGGATTTTGACGGTTTGCAGGAGGAAGTGTTAAGGCTGATAGCGGGAGAATCAATAGAAGTGCATACTGATGATTTTGCCAATGATGTTGAGTCATTTGGCATGAAAGATGATGTGTTGACCTTGATGATTCATCTGGGTTATCTGGCATACGATGAAGATACTTCGAATGTAAGAATACCGAATGAAGAAGTTCGGGAAGAGTTTGATTCGCTTGTGAGAAAAGCAAATATGAATAAACTTGCTGAATTAATCAGAAATTCGGAAAGGCTTCTCAAAAATACATTATCCGGTAATTCAGAAGCGGTTTCCAAAGCTATTGATAGAATAAGGGATAGTAATTATGCTCCTAATTTCTATAATAATGAACAGGCTCTTCGTTATATCATTAAATTCGCATATATTATATGTGTTGATAAATATATGCGAATAGAAGAATTACCATCAGGAAAGGGAATAGCTGATGTTGTATATATCCCCAAAAAAAATACAATGGATCCTGCGCTTGTTATTGAACTTAAATGGGATAAAACTGAAGATGCGGCGATAAAACAAATAAAAAATAAGAATTACCCCGCAATTTTGGAAGGTTATGGAGGAGAGATTTTGATGGTTGGAATTAATTATGATTCCGGCAGTAAGGTTCACTCATGTAAGATAGAAAGAGTCAAAAAATAAAGAGGATAACTGCGGAGGACTGGCTGTGTTAAAAGGAAAGAATATCATTGTTACGGGTTCTAACAGAGGAATAGGTAAGGAGATAGTATCAAAATGTGCTTCATGCGGTGCTAATATATGGGCGTGTGCAAGAACGGAATCTGATGAATTCGAGCAATATATAAGTAAATTATCTGATGAGAATAAAGTATGGATAAAGCCTGTATATTTTGATCTTGGAAAAGAAGAAGAGATAAAGGCAGGAGTCAAATCAATAATCAGTGAGAAGAAGAAAATAGATGTTCTTGTTAATAATGCAGGTATTGCTTATGGGGGTCTTATGCAGATGACTCCTATGGACAAGTTAAGAGAGGTGTTTGATATCAATTATTTTGCGCCTATCCTAATTATGCAGTTGATTTCCAGAGTGATGCAGCGACAGAAAGAGGGCAGTATTATCAACATTGCATCGGTTGGCGGAATTGAGACTAATCCGGGTTATCTTGCATACGGTTCGAGTAAGGCATCGCTTATATGGGCGACAAAGTCTGTTGCTAAGGAACTGGGAGTATATAATATTCGCGTGAATGCCGTTGCCCCGGGACTTACGGATACCGCAATGGGTAATTACAAATCTGATGAAGAACTTCAAAAAACTATCGAAAGAACAGGACTTAAGAGAATGGCAGAACCGATAGAGATAGCCAATGCAGTTGCTTTTCTGGCATCTGACGAGGCATCATTTATTACGGGAGAGATACTTAAAGTTGATGGAGGAAGAGCATGAGTTATTCGTGGAATGAGACGGATGTTGAAGCATTAACTGCTATGTCAAAAAGAATGAGACTTGATGCAATGGATATGGCTCTTGCATCAGGTAATAACGGTTCTCATCTTGGCGGAAGTCTTTCGTGTATAGAGATATTGGCGGTTCTTTATGGCAAGGTATTAAGTTATGATGTTAATGCCCCGTTAAAGCCTGACCGTGATCGTTTTATACCTAGTAAAAATCATTGTGTGCTTGCTCATATTCCGGCTCTTGCTGAGGCAGGTTTTATAGATAAGAGTGAGATATTGGAATTTCAGAAAGACGGAGGGCGGCTTACCGGATATCCTATGAGGAAGGAAATCGGACTTGAGTATTCGGGTGGCAGTCTTGGAATGGCAATATCGGTCGGCATTGGTATTGCATTGAAAATGAAGGAACAGGGATTTGATAATAAGGTATATATATTAATGGGTGACGGTGAATTAAATGAGGGTTCAATATGGGAAGCATTTATGTCTGCCGCTCATTTTGGACTTGACAATCTTGTGGCAATAATAGACAGGAATCACCTGTCATATGACGGTGATACTGAAGAAGTCATGGGCATAGAACCGTTAACAGATAAGCTTGCAAGCTTTAATTGGCATGTCAGTACATGTGACGGACATGATGTATCAAGTCTTCTTAAAGCCTTTTCAGATGATAAGAAGGGAAGTCCTCATATTATTATTGCTGACACAATAAAGGGTAAAGGGGTATCATTTATAGAAAACAGAAGAGAATGGCATCATCATAGGTTATCGCAGGCTGAATACGTGCAGGCGGTTAATGAAATTAACAATGAATGATATTCAATATCGAAATATATATTTCGAATTAACTAATTAGAAAATATAGTATAATACTTATTTTAAGTCGGAGGAAATAAGAAATGAAGATTACACCGGCTATAATCAGGAAATGGTCGATGCTTGGACAACGAGGTACCGCATTCGGAATAGCAATGCCGGACATCGCATCAAGAAAGGATAATGTCAAATTATTAACTGCGGATCTTTCGCTGCTTTCAGGTATGGAAAGGTATGCAACAGATTATCCGGGAAAATTTCTTAATGTGGGAATTGCTGAGCAGAATATGATAGGAATTGCAGCGGGACTAGCAATGGAGGGCGATTGTGTTTTTGCATCTACATATGCTTCGTTTATTGCTGTAAGAAGTCTTGAGCATGTAAGACAGCATTTATCATATCTTAATTGTAATGTCAAGATCATAGGGTCTTCGGCAGGTGTTGTTGCTGCCAAATCCGGAGTATCACATTGGGCTACTGAGGATATAGCATTTATGAGGGCACTGCCTAATATCAAAGTGTTTTCTCCTGCTGACGGACTTGAAGTCATTAAAGTGATGGAGTATGCGGCAGATAATGACGGACCTGTATATATCAGGCTTAGCGGCGGACTTAACTGCCCGGCAGTATATAAAGAGGATTACAATTTCGAAGCCGGAAAGATGATAAAGTTGTCAGACAAGGGAAAAGATGTTGCAGTGATAGCTACAGGACTTATGGTTTCAGAATCCATGAAAGCTGTAGAAATGCTTTCAGAAAAAGGCATTAATTGTTCGTTGTTTGATATGCATACTATAAAACCGATTGATAAGGATACATTAAGCGAAATATTTAAAGATTACGGACTGATCGTTACGGTTGAAGAGCATAATGTAATTGGAGGCATGGGCAGTGCGGTAGCAGAATTTAAGGCGGGATTTGCTAATGCACCAAGACAGATATTCATTGGTTTTAATGACTGCTTTGCCAATGCAGGATCACAGCATTACATATGGGAGAATACAGGTCTTACGGCAGATAAGATTGCCGTAAGAATTGAGACGGAGTATAAAAGATGATTGAAGATTTCTATGAGTTAGATCCTTATGAACTTAATAGAACTGACAAAGAAGAAATGCTAAGGTCTGAGTTGATATCTTTAACGGAATATCACAGGTCTCATTGTAAAGCATATTCGGATTTTATTAATTCTCTTGGTTATGATAGCGATATGGTGAAATCGGTTACAGATATCCCTTTTTTCCCTGTAAGAATGTTTAAAGAACTGGATCTTAAAAGCATTGATGATACGGATATATTTAAGACAATGACCTCTTCGGGTACAACAGGACAGAAAGTTTCTAAGATATTTCTCGATAAAGAGACAGCTATGATTCAGCAGAAGGTTATGGTTAAGATTTTGTCTTCGTACTGGGGCAGGAAGCGCCTTCCTATGCTTGTTATAGATACGCCGGAAGTTGTCAGAAACCGTGAGATGTTTACAGCCAGAGGTGCAGCGATAATCGGATTACAGATTGTATCTAGAGAGACAGTGTATGCGTTAAATGATGATATGACACTTAACTTTGAGGTGCTTGATGCATTCCTTGAAAAATACAAGGGACAACGATTTATAATATTCGGGTTCACATTTTTGGTATGGGAACATTTTTTTAAGGAAATAGAGAAATCGGGGCGTAAGTATGATATGTCGGAGGCTTTTCTTATGACAGGGGGCGGCTGGAAGAAGCTTGAAAGTTCAGCTGTATCGAGAGATGTATTTAAAGAAAAGTTCAGAAGTCTGTGTAATATGGGTCATTTTCTTGATCATTACGGAATGGTGGAACAGACGGGATGTATATATGCAGAATGTGAATGCGGCCATCTTCATGCAAGTATATATTCAGATGTAATTACAAGAAGATATACTGATTTTTCTCCATGCGAGATTGGTGAAAAAGGAATAATACAGGTTGTTTCGGTTCTTCCTCATTCTTATCCTGGGCATTCTCTTCTTACAGAGGATGAGGGAATAATTTTGGGAGAAGATGATTGTCCTTGCGGAAGAAAAGGTAAGTATATTAAGGTTATAGGAAGAATGAAAAGTGCTGAGCTTAGGGGGTGCAGTGATACCTATGCAGATAAATACGGAAAAAATTAATTTTCTTGTTGGTAATGAGTATATTCTGAACAATATACATAGCATTCCGGCATTGCCCATGTTTCATCAAAAGATCATGGATTTTCTTGCTGATCTTTCAAGAAAACTGATGGAGGATAAGAGAAGCAGAGGATATCAGGATATAATGTCTTATGCTTACTGGATAAGAAAAAGTTCGATAGAAAAAGTTAAGACATCTTATCAGGATTACCAGTCAAGAGTTGGACGCGGAGTTTCTTTTCATATTGCACCGTCAAATGTTCCGATTAATTTTGCTGTTTCAATGACTTCGGCACTTCTTGCCGGTAATGGGATTGTTATACGTGTATCGGATAAGGATTTTGAACAGGTTGAAATCGTGTGTGATGCCATGAATGAATTGTTGTCAAGCGATTATAAAGTAATAAAAGATCGTTTCTGCATTGTCAGATATCCGCATGATGATGAGATAACGAGGCAGTTATCTTCCGTTTGTGACATAAGGATAATCTGGGGCGGGGACGAGACCATCAGAAGGATAAGAAAAGCAGAAATTCCTTCAAGAGCAATAGAGATGACATTTGCAGACAGACATTCTGTTGCACTTATTGATTCCGATTACTATTTAGAGCAGAATCCGGAAGAGGTTGCAAAAGGTTTCTATACGGATACTTATTACTCGGATCAGAATGCGTGCAGTTCACCGAGATTGGTTGTTTGGTTTGGCAAACATATTGACGAGGCAAGAAACCTGTTCTGGAGTAAAATGAGTGCTCTTGTAAAAAAACAGTATGATATGAGTCCGATTCAGTCCGTTGATAAATATAATGCTTTTTGTAATCTTACAATGAAAGGATATGGAGCAAAACTTGTATCAGAGGATAATTTAATAATTAGAGTTATGCTTAAAGAATTATCAGATGAGATTATGGATTACAAAATGGGAGGCGGCTATTTCTTTGAGTATAATGCAAAGGATATAACAGATATAATTCCGGTGCTTGACAAAAGATGCCAGACAATATCCGTACTTGGTATTGATAAACGCGAGGTTATGAAACTTGTTGTTGGAAGCGGCGTAAGAGGTGTGGACAGAATAGTTGATCTCGGGCAGACTATGGGACTTGAATTTGTCTGGGACGGGTATAAGATGATCGAGGCAATGACAAGGATTATATATGTTGGAGAGTTATGATAATTATATAATTTGCTTGTTTGATAGTGATATTAATTAGAGATTATTGTAAGAAGGTGTTAAAATGTTGTTAAAGGGAAAGAATGCTGTAATAACCGGTTGTAATCGCGGAATAGGTAAGGCAATACTTCAAAGATTTGCGGAGAATGGTGCGAATGTATATGCGGTTATCAGGAAGGATAATCCTGAGTTTATCAATTTTGCTGATGATTTGTGTAATAGATATAATGTTAATATTAAACATGTATTCATTGATCTGTCGGATGAGGAGCAGGTGAAGTTGGGCGCAAAACAGATTTTGTCTGATAAAGTACCTATAGATATGTTGGTATGTAATGCCGGCGTCAGCAATCCGTTGAACTCACTGGCAATGACTAAGATGGAAACTGTAAAGGATGCTTTTCAGGTTAATTTGTTTTCACAGATGTTATTTACTCAGTTGATTGCAAGAAATATGATGAGGAATAAAAGCGGAAGCATTATATATATATCATCATCTGCCGCATTCGATGGTGGTGCCAATATAGAATATTCTGCCAGTAAAGCGGCAATTATTGGAGAGATGAGAAGACTTGCGGTAGAATATGGTCCGTTTGGTATAAGAGTTAATGCTGTTGCTCCGGGACTTACTGCGACCGATATGGGAAACAGCATGAGTGAGGAAGATGAGAAAATTGCGCTATCGATGAATATTATGCACAGAAAAGGAAAGCCGGAAGAGATAGCTGATTCGGTAGTATATCTTGCATCTGATATGTCATCATTTGTGACAGGACAGGTGTTAAGAGTTGATGGCGGATTAAGATAAATGGGAGTTAATGTATGAAGGTATTGGTTACAGGTGCTTCAAGAGGCATCGGAAAAGAAGTTGCAAAGAAATTTAAGGATCAAGGGTATGATGTGTATTCACCCTCCAGACAGGAATTGGATTTGTCAAATAATAGTTCTATAGAACAATATATTGAAGCAAACAAAGAGATTGGTTTTGATGTTATTATTAATAATGCGGGAATTAATGATATTAATTATATTGAAATGATTTCTGATAAGGAAATAGAAGAAATGTTTCAAACAAATCTTATAGGACCAATAAAATTATTGAGAGGTTTTGTGGAGCCTATGAAACAAAAACAATATGGGAGAATTGTAAATATTGGTTCTATATGGGCGGTTGTTTCGAAAGAGAAGCGAAGTATATATAGTGCTACGAAAAATGGATTGCATGGAATAACCAATGCACTTGCAATTGAATTGGCACCATATAATATCTTGGTAAATACAATATGCCCCGGATTCACAATGACTGAATTAACTAAGAAAAACAACTCGCCTGAACAGATAGAAATTATTTCTAAGGAAATTCCGTTGGGACGAATGGCACAGCCGGTTGAAATGGCAGAGATGATATATTTCTTTGGTAGTGTATATAATACATATGTTACAGGACAAAAGATTATTGTAGATGGAGGGTATTCAGTACGATGATAATTCATTCCAGGTTTAAAGATTACAATGTAAAAATCTGCGATAGCTCTAATGAAATAACAGATTTGTTTAATGACGAAAATGCATATTTTGTTATAGACAAAAAAGTATTTGAGCTATATAAAGAAGAGTTGTTTGCAGAAGTCGATAAAGAACGGTTGTATTTGGTAGAAGCTATAGAGCAGAACAAACAAATAGATACTGTTCTATCTATCTGTGAGAGTATGACGCAACTGCCACAAAAAAGAAATATGCATTTGATTTCTGTTGGAGGCGGCATTATACAAGATATAACCGGTTTGGTGGCGAATATTATATACCGGGGCATAAGATGGAGTTTTGTTCCTACTACACTACTGGCAGCTTGCGATAGTTGTATAGGAGGAAAAACATCACTCAATTATAAGAATTATAAAAATTTGTTAGGTACTTTTTATCCTCCGGATGAAATCAAAATATATCCACGTTTTTTTCATACTCTTTCTGAAAAAGATTATTGCAGCGGTCTTGGGGAGGTTGTAAAATTTAATGTTTTGCATGGAAGAGAGACTATTGATAATATAGAAAATGATATGGAAGCATTATTAATAAGGGATGATGAGATTTTAAAGCAATATATATATTCATCATTAGAATTCAAAAAGAGATATATTGAAGAGGATGAATTTGATAAGGGAATAAGGATACATTTAAATTTTGCCCATACATTTGGTCATGCTATTGAATCAGTGACAAAGTATGCTATTCCACATGGAACAGCCGTTGCAATGGGGATGGTTGTTGCAAATACAATATCAATGAATAGAGGATGGTTGGATATAGAGACTGTGGAAAAGATTGAACAATTAGTTACTCAAATTGTGCATGATCACTCTGTTTTCAATGAATTTAATATTGAGGATATTATAAAAGCTATCCGTCAGGATAAAAAACAGGTTGATAATAATATTAGAGCTGTTTTGTTGAATCAATCCATGAATTTAGAATTGGTAGGAAATGTAGAACAGAGCGAAATTGAGAATGGGTTTAAAAGATTAAAAATATTATTAGAGGGAGTAAAAAAACATGACTAATCAAGAAAAAAAAATGTTGGATATTTTAAAGAGGTTAAAAGAAGATTATAATGTATTAGCAGTAAAATCAGAATTTGAAGCAGAAGGTTCCAGAATAGATGAATTGGTAAAATTAAATGAGGTTGTTTTTCGTGCCGATATGGATATTTATATAAAAATAGGTGGATGTGAAGC
>CAMHMG010000087.1 GCA_946186175.1 uncultured Clostridia bacterium
CATACTGAGATGATAAAGAAGCAGTTTAAGGAATTGATGATCAAACGTGGAAGCAGAAAAATAGAGATCAGTAATGGAGATAACCCGGAAATTCAAAATGGATTTCAGACATATGTTGATGAAGATGATTTTCATAAGATATATCTGGAATTGCGTCAAAATCTTATGAAGAGAACATTGTATAAATTTGAGATTGATAAGGATAAGTTTATTGATGAATGTGGGAAGGAAATCAATAATTACTTGAAGAACAAAAGTGTAACAAACATATACTTGCAGGAAGCAGGAAAAGCAAAATTTGATGATACACAAAAATTAACGTTTGAGAAATCAAAATATGGTGACAAAGAATATGAATTTGAAGCAAAGATCGAGGAGAAGTCGGATTTTGAAATCGCAAATTACATAATGTACCACACAATGCTGCCACGCCTTGCAATTTTCAAAATAATATCAAAAGTGACCAAACGTGACCTGCTGAATAATCAGGATATTCTTGATAATGTAATGAAGATTATATTTGAAAAATTGCAGGAGGCTAAGGCTGATAATATTACATCTTACGAAGTGATAAATGGATATGAGTTAGATAGCGGTAAGATATTTGAATCAGATACAATCAAAGAAGAGGATTTTGAAAAAGAATGGCGTGTATTTAAGGCAAATGCAGAAAGAAGATCTTCTCTTTATAAATTCTATAAAATGGACAGCGAAGGTGAAAATGAATTTGCAAGCAGATTGGAGAATAATCCCAATGTAGTTCTATTTACCAAATTGAAGAAAGGTGGATTTATAATTGATACACCATACGGCGATTACTCACCGGATTGGGCAGTTGTGTGCCGCAAGGAAGGCGTTAATGAGCCGGAACTTGGCATTTATTTTATAGTTGAAACGAAAGCCGGCAAAGAGTATAAGGATTTAACGGATGTAGAAAAAATGAAAATAAAATGTGGAGAATTGCATTTTCAGGCTGTTTCTGATCAGGTTCGTTTTGGATGGGTCAATGGGTATGATAATTTTAAGGAGAAATTTGGAGTGATTGAGGGGTGATTACGATAAGTTCAAATTAATAACGGATTGGCATATTGAAGTAAAACGTGACAAAATATATACGATTAAACTTATAAAACAATTGTTTTATTTTTATGAGGTATTAGATATGAGAAAGCTGGATAAGTTTAATAAAATGATAGCGATGGGTGCATTCTGTGTAGGAGCTGCTGCTTCGCTTATGGGCTGTGGAGATAATAATCAGGATACTACTGAAATAAACAATTATAGTCCTGAAGATGAAGATCCTGAGGAGATATATGGACCACCCGAAGCTTTTGATGGATCTGATTATGTTCCGGTTGATGAAGAGCCGGAGACTATCTATGGACCTCCTGAGATGATGGATTCGCAGCAGAGTTCAGAAGAGACAACCTCCACAGAATTAGGCGGCAATAATTAGAAATATTGATTGGAGATAACAAGTTGAACAGACAAGATGATAACAGATATCAATTAAAATACCAACATTTAGACCAGATGGCAGTACACAGAAAGACGCTTTATGAAAGACCGCAGTTAAAGCGTCTTTTTCTTGAGCTTACGCTTAAGTGTAATGAATACTGTTTTCACTGTGGCAGCCGTTGTGGTGACGTCAAAAGTGAGGAACTCACCTTAGAGCAATATAAAGATTTTTTGGATAAAATTAAAGGTGATTTTGACATTGAAGATATGCAGCTTTGCATAACCGGTGGAGAGCCGCTTCTTAGAAAAGACTTTTTTGAGATATTGGGATATGCAAAATCATTAGGATTTAACTGGGGAATGACCAGTAATGCAACCCTGATCGATGAGAAGGTGGCGGATAAGCTGGCTGAAGCAGGTATGGGAACCATATCTGTAAGTATCGATGGTCTGCGTGATACCCATGATAAGCTTAGAGGACTTAAGGGTGCATACGATATGGGTATGAGAGGTGTTCAGACACTTATTGATAATGGGAAATTTAACCATGTTCAAATTACAACTATAGTGAATCATGAAAACATAAATGAACTTCCTGAACTTTTTGAGATAGTTGAGAAGATGGATATAGGATCGTGGAGACTGGGGACGTTAGAGCCTATAGGCAGGGCACTTGATCATACGGAACTCATGCTTACATTTGACGATTATCGTCATTTATTCAACTATATACGTGATAAGAGAAGGCAGGGGTATCCTGTGGAGTATGGTTGTACACATTTTGTGGGAGTGGATTTTGAGAGGGAGATAAGAGGCTGGTATTTTATATGTAGTGCCGGCACCTATGTTGCGAGTGTCATGGCTAATGGTGATATAGGCGCCTGTTTAGATGTTGAGCGAAGACCGGAAACTGTAATGGGAAATATATTGAAAGATGATTTTACTGAGGTGTGGTATAACCGGTTCAAGATTTTCAGACAGGATATATCGGATATTGATTCCAAATGTAAGGGATGTGAGAACGCCAAGTATTGTGCAGGCGGAGGTTTCCACAGTTTTGATATCGACAACATGAGTCAAAGGGTATGTCTTAGGGGATTGTGAAAAAATATTCTGGCAAATCTTTACTTCACACAATCTACACTAAAAATCCATTGCTAATTTGAAAAAAAGTTGTTATCATTAGACGTGGCTTTAAAGAGAGCTTTGATTATTGACGAATATGGTATAGCATAAGCTACATACCAATACATTAAGATAACAGGAGGATGATTGCATTGGATAATAATAATATGCCTAATAATGATAATCGCAACAACAATAATTCCAATAAGAATTCTAATAAGAATTATGTTTTTATGCTTGTTGTTGCGGTATGTCTTACGCTGATGTTCTTTTATGCTTATAGCAGATATAGAACAAGTCAGCAGATCGAGATATCTTATAGTGAGTTCCTTAGTATGATAGATGAAGGAAAGGCAAAGGAAGTTAAGATATACAGCTCATCAATTGAGGTGATTCCAAAGGATGAGAAATCACTTAGAAAGAAGAGCTATTATTGTACAAGGATTTCTGACATTTATCTGGTTGATAGGCTGGAAAAGGCTAAGGAGAAAGGTGAACTTGATTATAAGGCGGTGGATGAAAGTAACACTGCGATTATCGGTAATATTTTGTCATGGGTTGTCATGATAGGAGCGTTTTACCTCATTATCTGGCTGTTTATGCGTTCTATGAGTAAGAACGGTGGCGGAATAATGGGTGTCGGGCGCAGCAATGCCAAGATGTATATGGAGAAGAAAACAGGGGTTACTTTTGAGGATGTTGCAGGACAGGAGGAATCGAAGGAGTCACTTAAGGAGATGGTTGATTTTCTCCATAATCCCAACAAGTACCTTGAGATTGGTGCTAAGCTTCCTAAGGGAGCACTTCTCGTGGGTCCTCCGGGAACAGGTAAGACATTGCTTGCCAAGGCAGTAGCAGGTGAGGCTAATGTACCGTTTTTTTCACTCTCAGGTTCTGATTTTGTAGAGTTATATGTCGGTGTCGGAGCATCACGTGTAAGAGATCTTTTCAAGCAGGCAACTGCTGTGGCACCATGTATCATTTTCATAGATGAGATTGATGCGATCGGACGAAGCCGTGACAGTAAGTACGGCGGCGGTGATTCTGAGCGTGAGCAGACACTTAATCAGTTGCTTGCCGAGATGGACGGATTTGATACATCGAAGGGTATAGTTATCCTTGCGGCAACCAACCGCCCTGAGATACTTGATAAGGCACTACTTAGACCCGGTCGTTTTGACAGACGCGTAATTGTTGAGAAACCTGATCTTAAAGGTAGAATAGAGACTCTTAAGGTTCATGCCAAGAATGTTAAGATGGATGAGACGGTTGATTTCAGAGAGCTGGCACTTGCAACATCAGGCGCAGTAGGTGCTGATCTTGCCAACATGATCAATGAAGCAGCACTTGCAGCGGTCAAAGACGGCAGAGAATTCGTTAGTCAGTCGGATCTTTTCGAGGCAGTTGAGGTTGTATTTGCCGGAAAAGAAAAGAAAGACCGTATTATGAGCAAGAAGGAAAAGAGAATAGTTGCTTACCATGAGACAGGACATGCGTTGGTTTCAGCTCTTCAAAGTCATACGGAGCCGGTTCAGAAGATTACTATCGTTCCAAGAACTATGGGTGCACTGGGATATGTATGGCAGGTGCCTGAGGAAGAAAAGTACCTTAACAGTAAGGTTGAGATGGAAGAGGATATAGTAACATTTCTTGCCGGACGTGCAGCGGAGGCAATTAAGTTTGATTCTATAACAACAGGTGCTTCTAATGATATCGAGCAGGCTACTAATATGGCAAGGAAGATGATCACAATATACGGTATGTCTGATAAGTTTGGTATGGTGGCGCTTGAGTCGGTACAGAATCGATATCTTGATGGAAGTCTCTCCTTAAACTGCTCAGAGGAGACAGCAACTAAGATTGACAATGAAGTGAGAAAGGTCATCAAGAAGTCTTACGACAAGGCATATAAGCTCTTAAGTGCTAATGTGGAGGTGTTGGATGCACTCGCAGAATTTCTTATCGAGAAAGAGACGATAACCGGTAAGCAGTTCATGAAGATATATGAGGAGATTACCGGTGAGAGCCTTAAGGCTGCCGGTGAGGAAGACGATAGAAAGTAATTCTTTGGTAATAATCAGGGATTCTACCAGTGATATAGTTGGTAGAATCCCTTTTCTTCTTTTTAAGTAATAAATTTAGACAAAAAATAGTAGTTATGTTATAGTGGTTTTATCACATAAAAAATGGTATAATATGAGCACTTAATGAAATCTTGCAAAGCAAGATTGAATTTAGTGCGAGTCATACTGTGTGTAATTGTGGCTGATTAACAACATCGTGTAGTTTGTAATTGATTAAAGTAAATGATATCAAGGCGGGGTAAATTTGTATGGGATCTGAAAACAAAAGAAAAAAAGGTATTATGCCGATTATCGTAATCGGAAGCGTAATAGTTGCAGGTATTCTTATTATAGGAACTCTGTTGATGGGTAGACAGGCAAGCAATGATACCGGAATTGCTGTTAGAAATGTAAGTCTTCTGTATCTTGAGGAGTTGGCAGGAAGACGTGAACAGGTAGTGGAGTCTGTTCTTGATGATTATATTTCGGATATTGATATTGCATTAGGTCTGATGGATAAGGAGGATCTTCAAAGTGTGGAGAAATTCCAGGCATATCAGACAAGAATGAAACAGTTATACAGCCTTGAAAAGTTTGCTTTTGTGGGTTCAGATGGACTTATATATACCTCGAGAGGAACAAGGACGGATATAGACGAATATGACTTTGATTATAATACACTTTCAGAGCCCGAGATCTCGGTGAAAAATGTTAATGGCGATAACAAGAAGGTGATCATAGCTGTTCCTGTGGACAGGCTTTCCTTTCAGGGAGATACACTTGTTGCCTGCTTTGTTGAGATTGATATGGACAATTTACTTTCTGTTATTTCCCTGCAGTCTAACAATAATACAACATTTTGCAATATATACAATAAGGACGGAATATCCCTTGCAAATATGGTACTTGCCGGTCTTGCCAGTGAGGATAACCTGTTGACGGCAATGGAACATGCTGATTTTGAAGATGCCTATTCCATTGATAAACTGCGTGAGGATTTTGCAGAAGCCAATAAGGGAGTTATATCATTTACATACAATGATATAAAAGTGACATTATACTATGTTCCTGTTTCCGGTACGGACTGGATGCTTACATATCTTATCAGGGAAAGCGTCATAAGCGAGCAGATCAACACCATATCCGACAGGATCATTACAAGAAGTCTTGTTTTGTCAGTAATGGCGGCGGTAATTTTGGCAGGGGTTTTTGCTCTTGTTATCGTACAGTCAAAAAAGGCAGCTAAGTTAACACTTGACAAGGAGATTTCAGAGACAGAAAATCGTGTGCGCCAGGAAGAACTGGAGGAGCAGCTTGCCCTACAGGAGGAGCTTCTTGATCAGGAAAAACTTCGGACACAACAAAACAGCATGATTACGGCATTAGCTTCAGATTACAGAAGTGTATATTATATTGATCTCGATAGTGATGATGGAATATGTTATCAGAATGATAAGAGTGTTGACGATGGTATAAAGCAGGGAAGCCATTTTCACTTTGCAAGCACCTTTTCTGAATATGCGCAAAAATATGTGGATGAAAGTTACAGAGACGGATTTCTTGAATTTATCAAGCCGGATTCCATTAGGGAGAAGCTTGCCAATGAGGTGATAATAAGTTACAGGTATCTTATTATTAGAGATGGAAAAGAAAGTTATGAAATGCTGAGGATGGCAGGGGTGCGCCATGCTGAGGACAGGGATGATCACTGGATTCATGCGGTAGGTGTAGGATTTACCGATATAGATAAGGATATGAGGGATTCTTTGGAAAAGAGTCAGGCGTTAAGTGATGCCCTGAAGACGGCAGAGGAAGCCAGTAAAGCAAAAACTGTATTCCTATCTAACATGAGCCATGAGATAAGAACACCTATGAATGCCATTATTGGTCTTGACAGCCTTGCACTTAACGAGGAGAACATTTCCGATACTACTAGAGATTATCTTGAAAAAATAGGGGGTTCAGCCCAGCATCTTCTTTCACTTATTAATGATATATTGGATATGTCTCGTATCGAGTCCGGCAGAATGGCACTTAGAAATGAGGAGTTTTCATTTTCTAAGCTTTTAGAGCAGGTCAACACTATAATAAGCGGTCAATGTAAGGATAAGGGGCTTGAATACAAGTGTAATATCAAGGGACATATAGACGATTATTATGTAGGCGACAGCACCAAATTAAAACAGGTTCTCATCAACATACTGGGCAATGCGGTAAAGTTCACACCGGAGGGCGGAAATGTTGATCTCAGTGTGGAAAAAACCGGTGGATTTGCTAATAAGTCAACTCTCAAATTCATTATGGCTGATACCGGAATTGGGATGAGCAAGGAATATATACCAAAGATATTTGAAACCTTCAGTCAGGAAGACGAGCTGGCTGCCAATAAGTACGGAAGTTCCGGCCTTGGTATGGCGATAACTAAGAGTATTGTAGAGATGATGAACGGTAATATAGAGGTAGAGAGCGAGAAGGGTGTGGGAACAACATTTACTGTGACGGTTACACTCCTTGATTCGGAAAAAGACCATTCCAAAGATGGAGAGGGCATAGAAGTTACCCCTGAAGAAATGACAGTTCTTGTCGTGGATGATGATCCGGTTGCCTGCGACCATGCAAAAATGGTTCTGGGAAAACTGGGGGTTACCACTGAGACAGCCAGTTCAGGACAGGAAGCAGTTGAGATGGTAAAACTCCGTCATGCAAGAATGGAGCCGTATAATCTTATTGTGGTCGACTGGCAGATGCCTGAAATGGACGGAGTAGAGACCACAAGGCAGATTAGAACTGAGATAGGTGATGAATCAGCTATCATTATACTTACGGCTTATAATTGGGATGACATACTTGATGAGGCAATCGCTGCAGGGGTTGACAGCTTTATATCAAAACCGTTGTTTACGGGTAATCTTCTTGATGAATTCAAGAATGCGTTAAAGAAGAAGGGCGAAGCTTCAGAAAGTAAAAAGGCTGAACTTAATGGACGCAGGATACTTGTTGCAGAGGATGTCGATATTAATGCTCAGATTCTTATGAACATATTGGAGATGAGAGATATCAAGTCAGAGCATGCGATAAATGGTAAGGTGGCGGTTGATATGTTTAGACAAAATCCGGAAGGATATTATGATGCTATCTTAATGGATATGCGTATGCCTGAAATGGACGGATTGCAGGCAACGGAACATATAAGGGAGATGGACAGACCGGATGCAAAGACGATTCCGATCATCGCACTTACGGCTAATGCCTTTGATGAGGATGTGCAGCGAAGTCTACAGGCAGGACTTAATGCTCATCTTTCAAAGCCTGTTGAACCTGACGTGCTTTTTGAAACCTTGGAAACTATGATATAATGGTAAATATGTATGAGAGACGGATTTGACCTAAAGGAGGAACTTAAGAAATTACCGGATCGTCCGGGTGTGTATATAATGCACGCTGCGGATGACGAGATAATATACGTGGGGAAGGCCATCAACCTTAATAAAAGGGTGAGGTCTTATTTTCGTGCGCATGTTAATCGTGGTCCGAAGATTGATAAAATGATCTCTCTGATCGATTACTTTGAGTATATTGTCACAGATTCGGAATTAGAGGCTTTAGTGCTTGAGAATACCCTTATCAAGGAGCATAGTCCTAAGTACAATACAATGCTTAAGGATGACAAGAGCTATCCCTTTATGAAGGTGACTGTGCAGGAGGATTTTCCGAGAGTATTGTTTGCAAGACAGATGAGGAGAGATGGAGCTAAGTATTACGGTCCCTATACCAGCGCGGCAGCCGTCAAGGATACCATTGAACTATTGAAGAAACTATATGGAATACGCACCTGTAACAAATCCCTTCCAAAAGAAATCGGAGTGGGCAGACCGTGTCTATATTATCAGATGGGACAATGTGCTGCACCATGCCAGGGATATATCAGTAAGGAGGAATATTCAGAA
This sequence comes from uncultured Clostridia bacterium, assembly GCA_946186175.1. Taxonomy (GTDB): domain Bacteria; phylum Bacillota; class Clostridia; order Lachnospirales; family Lachnospiraceae; genus CAG-590. The sequence goes on from CAMHMG010000087.1 coordinate 8,594, forward strand.
AAGATAGATAATCTTCTTGGATTTTTGAATGGTGACTATAAGAAGGTTATTCGTGACCTTGAGGCGAAGATGAAAGAGAAGGCAGCTGCTTATGAATTCGAGGAGGCTGCAACATATCGTGATCTTATAGAGAGCGTGAAGCATGTGACGGGCTCTCAGAGAGTTGTGAAGACTGGTGGAATCGACCGTGATGTTATTGCTATGGCCAAGAAAGAATCGGAGATTGTGGTGTCAGTGTTCTTTGTTCGTGACGGAAAGCTTCTCGGAAGGGAACATTTTCACATGAATTATCAGCCTGACATTTATGATAATGTTGAGCAGGAAGAACTTTCCCGGAATAATCAGGATTTGTTGCCGGGAAAAGAACAGAAATTGACTACGGTTAATAAGCAGGAAAAATTGTCGGGAAAAGAACGGAAATTGACTACGGTTAATGAGCAGAATATGTTAAATGAAGATGAACAGGATACATTTTTCGAAAATGAACAGGTAGTTGCGGAAGACTATGATAAGATAGGCTCGCAGGTCATGGGGGCATTTATCAAGCAGTACTACAACGGAACTCCATTTGTGCCGAATGAGCTCTTGATAGAGTTTGAGATTGATGAGTGTGGGCTTATCGAGGAATGGCTTTCCAAACTTCGTGGCGGAAGAGTGCATATTATTACTCCGAAAAAAGGTGAAAAATACAAGATGATAGATCTTGCCCGTGAGAATGCTTCCGTGGTACTTTCAAGAGATCTGGAAAAGATAAAGCGTGAGGAGGCAAGAACAGTGGGGGCTGCGAGAGAACTTGCTGCTATGCTGGGCCTTCCAAGTGCTGACAGATTAGAAGCGTTTGATATATCCAATACCAGCGGATATCAGTCAGTGGCGTCTATGGTTGTGTTTGAAAAAGGACGTGCACGAAAGAATGCATACCGAAAGTTTAAGTTAAAAACTGTGAAGGGACCTGATGATTATAAGAGCATGGAAGAGGTCCTTACAAGACGTTTTACGGATGAACGATTTGACGTTATGCCGGATATTTTAATGATGGATGGTGGAAGAGGTCAGGTCAATGTAGCTTTAAAAGTCCTGGAGAATCTGAAACTTAATATTCCTGTCTGTGGTATGGTCAAGGATGATAACCACAGGACAAGAGGTCTATACTATAACAATCAGGAGATTAATTTTCCTAAAAACAGCGAAGTATTTGGAATGATAACAAGACTGCAGGATGAGGCACACCGCTTTGCGATAACCTATCACAAGAGTCTTCGCGGTAAGGAACAGGTGCACAGTATATTGGATGACATCAAGGGCGTGGGACCTGCAAGAAGAAAGGCTCTTATGCAGCATTTTGCGGAGATAGGAAAGATCAAGGCTGCATCTGTAGAGGAGCTTATGAAGGTCAAAGGAATCACACCGGAAGTAGCGGGTGAGATATATAGATTTTTCCATGATGAAGATAGTTAGATTTATTTTCAGGTTGTCTTGGATGATTTGTTCGATGAAATTCATTCAACAAGGTTTCACCTCGCCGGAATCCATATCCTCACAACGGTTCCACCCTCCTGTCTCATGGCAAAGGAAATGCTACCGCCGCACATCACGGAAAGACGTTCACGAATGTTATTGATGGCAATATGTGGTTCCATGTTGTCATCAACGTCATTATTGGTTTCATCAAAGCCCGGACCGTTATCTATAACGATGATTTCACACCCGTTATCCGTTTCATTAGTCTGAACGGATATATACAGAGGATCTAATTCCGGGTCGACCCCGTATTTGATGGAGTTCTCGATGATGGGCTGCAGTGTCAGAGGTGGGATGCGGAAGTTCATATGCGGTGTATCGAACTCCACGAACAGCTCGCCTTCAAACCGTACCTGCTCGATTGCAAGATATGTCCGGACATGCTCTAATTCTTCTTTGAACGGTATAGTTCCGTCCTTTGCGATAGCAGAGAAATTCTTTCTAAGATAATTGGTAAAGTTATCAATTGTCTCTACAGCTTTCTTAGGATTTTGTTCACAAAGATAATGGATACTGGTCATGGTGTTGTAGATAAAATGCGGGCGCATCTGTAATACCATGATACTTGCCTGCGCTCTGACATTTTCCTCACGCTCTCTGATATACTGCTCCATATTGTCGGTAATAATGAAAATGAGCATGAACAATGTAGAGACAGAAGTGCCGATAACAATGAGCAAAAGACCATACGAAAGCATCTGTATTAACATACATATGATAGGAATAATAATATATAGGGTAAATGCCTTCTGTTGCTTATCAGTCAGATGTTTTTGTTTCTGAAAAAGTGTAGCCAGATTAAGCAGCATTAACGTGGCAGGGAAAAACAGCAGAACAGGATATAGAGGACCACGACGGTATATGTTATCCTCTGTGATGTAATAAATGATGGTGGTGAACTGCGTTATGGTAAGAAGTATTACATAACCCGCAAGAAGTACGCATGCGGTGTACATAGTACGGCTTTTCCATGGATTCATGCCTGTACATTTGTAAGCGGCAAAAATAAAGCGTCTTTTTCAGTACCTTCACCCTTGATATACTTGTAAGATAAATTATATCAAGGAGGAATGCCTATGGATACAAAAACGATGGAAATGCGTTTGACTCAGTGGATGCCGATATTTGAGGAGCAGGCAAAAAGCGGCATGGGAAAGGATGAATGGTGCAAAGCTAACGGCATCAGACGATGGGAGTTTTATAAGCGGCAAAGAGAATGCAGAAATTATATTCTGGAGAATGCTTCCGGATGCGAAAAACTGCCGGTACCTGCCGGCAATCTTCCATCCTTTTTTGAGATACCGGTAAATCACCAGACACCATCTGTGGAGACTGGGCTTACAGAATCAGATTCCATAAAGGATAAAAGCGATGGCTCCCATATTATGATCAATTATGGGAATTTCAGCATTGATGTAGCAGGACCGGTGAACGGCAAAACACTAAGAGAAGTGATAAGGGCTGTTGCTGATGCTTGATCCTCTTGAACCTGATACACTGTTCTTATTC
>CAMHMG010000088.1 GCA_946186175.1 uncultured Clostridia bacterium
GTTTCATCTCCGATAGCCCACAAGAATTCCTCAAAATCCATAGGATACATAGAAAGTTTATGTTCTTCACTTGGTATCAGGATATCTTTTGTGTTCTTTTTTATAGATATAAGAGAACCCGTTTCTATATATTTATACCTGCCATCAGCTACAAGATATTTAATGGCTTGTCTGGCTTTAGGAAGCAGTTGAACTTCATCAAATATGATTACAGACTCTTTCTCATATAATCGGGTTCTTGTCAACTGTTGTAACTGTAAAAAGAAAAAATCCAAATCATAGGTATCATCAAACAATTCTATAATTGCCTTGCTGGTATGAGCAAAATCAATCAGGATATAAGACTTAAACTCATTCTTTGCGAATTCTTCTGCAATCGTAGATTTTCCTATACGTCTTGCTCCTTTTATTAGAAGTGCATACTTATCGCTTCGTTTCTCTTTCCACTCAAGAATCTCTTCATATATTTTTCTTTTAAATACTGACTTTCCCATATATTAAACCGCCTTTCAAGAGATAGTATAACGCAAATCCCCATTCATGTAAACTTCAATATTGCACAAATCCCCATTCATTTTGAATTAATATATCCTCAAATCCCCGTTCAATAACAAAAAAAGGATTTGTTACGGCTAATATCATAACAAATCCCTTTCGATTATATCAATAATATTTCTGACTTTTAACAGAAAACCTCTATGCCAACAAGTTATCCACAAGTTCCTGAAGCTTAGGTACATCCGCATCCTTAAGAGTCGAACGAACTGTAACAACAGGTTCAACAAGTGTCACATCCTTAAATCCTTCAACGTAAGACTTCATAACTCTTGCAGCTGAAGGAGCCCAGCTTCCGTTCTCCACAAGTGCAACCTTTCTCTTCTGATAGCTCTTTATCTTAAGCACATTCAAGAACTGTGTCATCGGAGGGAACAGGTCTGCATCATATGATGATGCAACAAGGATCATCTTATCGTAACGGAATGCATCCTCAACGCCCTCATGAAGATCATCATTTGCAAGATCTGTAACACCGATCTTAACGCCCTTTGCCTCAAGCATCTCAGCAAGTTTGAGCGCTGCCTGTTTCGTTCCTCTGTCATGTATTGACGCATACACAATTGCAACGCCTTCATTTTCAGGCTCGTAAGCTGACCATGTCTTATACTTGTTGATGTAGAACTCAAGCGGTTCATTCTCAGGAAGAACCGGACCGTGCAACGAACAGATATGCTCAAGCTCTAGTCCCTCTGCCTTCTTAAGAACTGCCTGTACCTGCGCACCATACTTACCAACTATATTGAAATAATATCTTCTTGCCTCACAAGCCCAGTCATCAGCCTCGGCACCTTTATAACCGAATTTACCAAAACCGTCTGCGGCAAAGAGAACTTTCTCACTGCTCTCATAGGTCATCATAACCTCCGGCCAGTGAACCATTGGTGCTGCGATAAATGACAGCTTATGGCTTCCAAGCTCTAAGGTGTCACCCTCTTTGATCGTTGTTATCTGACCTGATAAGTCTTTATCAAAGAACTGTTTCATCATATTCTGAGCGCCCATACTTGTGTATATCTGTATATCCGGGAACTTATCCACAATAGAAAGCAATGATCCGGAATGATCCGGCTCCATATGCTGAACAACAATGTAATCGATCTTATCCTTTCCTGTATCCGCAAGCGCCTTATCAATATTGGCAAGCCATTCACCTGTCACATCTGCATCGACACTGTCCATAAGACATACCTTGTCATCAACTATCAGATATGAATTATATGCCATTCCATCCGGCAGATCATACTGATTCTCAAACAAGGTGATATCATGGTCATCCACTCCCACATTCAAAATTGTCTTTGTTACTTCTTCGTACATTCTTATATCCTCCTTTTCTACTCCGTCCGAAAGCTCCTCTCATCCTCGATCACATCCATATTCTTGCTCTCAATGTTATCAATGTAGATGAATCTTCCGGCTCCTACCTGTTCAAGAAAATCTCTAACAAGCTCAGATTCTCCCTGAACTTCCATCTCAACTCTGCCATCATAGAGATTCTTAACATATCCCGTAAGACGCAAATGCTGAGCTATATGATAAGCGCGATAACGAAAGCCCACGCCCTGCACGCTGCCGCTTACATAGTAATGTCTTCTTATTATGCTCATATTATGAACTCCAAAATATTTTCTTTCAGTTAAATCTGCTATAGTTATAATCCATTTTCTAAACATACAGCATCATCAAGTCAAGCGCAGCCGCAGTTTTCACGGCTACCCCATACTTATTTAACTACAGTCAAAATCATCCGCGTACAGATCTATGATACTATAAACCTCTCAATTACTTCAATAAGTCCATCCTCATCATTGGTCTTCTCCGTGACATAATCCGCCACATCCTTGACTGCCTGCTGACCGTTCTTCATACACACACCGACATGTGCATATTCGATCATTGACATATCATTGAAGCCATCGCCACAAGCAACTGTATCCTCTACACTTGCACCGATCGCATTAAACAATCTGTCCAAAGACGCAGCCTTGTCAACACCAAGCGGCATAGCCTCTATAAAGAATTCTTCTGATCTATAAATGCTTAGCTTGCCCTCATACATCTTAGCAAGTTCTGCTTCAATTGCAGGCGCTTTATCAGGAGCAGCTGTAAAGAGACATTTATTCACATCAAATGTAATATAATTGACAAAGTCCTCAACTTGTCTTAGTTCCATGAAATTAAGACCCGCCTCAAATCTCATGTAATCATCTGCCCTTGTACCATGAATTACAGTATCTCCCTCATATGTTATCATACCCATATCATGGACAAGTGCATATTCATACAGAGGCTCAATACATTCTCTTGGAAATATATTCTGATATATGATCTCTCCTGTCTTGAAATCAAGTACCTTCGCACCGTTAAAGCATAGCGCATATCCGCCATACTCCCGAAGCTTCAACTTATCAACTATCCAATGTATTCCCGGAGTCGGACGACCTGAAGCTATTACTATCTTATGTCCCTTCTCCTGTATATCCATTAACGCACTATAAGTCTTGTCTGTAAGTTCTTTCTTACTGTTGGTAAGTGTTCCATCAACATCAAGTATCAAATACTTCATTAAAACAATCCGCCTTTCTCCTCTTAAGCTTTCTTTTCGCCAAGCATCTTAGAGGATACATTATCATTGAAAAACTCTATAAGAGGTCCCATAAAAAACGCAGTAATTATTGTTCCAATTCCGACCATAGCAGTCAAACTGCCAATAGTATTACCTGCAATAACATATAAAATACATCCACAGATAACACAAGCCACATCCGTGCAGATTCTCATATACTTGAATTTCCCTAATTTCCATTTATTAGCCATAACAATCGAGATAGCATCATATGTGGACACGCCAAGATCTGCCGTGATATACATCGAACATCCCAGACATAATATAAATATTCCAAAAACAAGGCATATAACACGGACAACCATTGACGGCTCCTGAATAAACATACCTAAGATTCCCAGTGTAAACTGTGTAATGTAACCTAAGAAAAACAGATTGATAAATGTTGCCAGCCCGATATAATGTTTATCTGTCAGCAAACTGAACGTCAACATGGCAACATTAATTATAATATATACAATACCATAATCTAACGGTATCAATGCATCAAGACCTGTTACCAGCGAGGTAAATGGATCTACACCCATTGCACCGGTTTTGATAAAACCAACACTCATGCCGACAATTATAACACCTACAAAAGACATAACTATTCGTCTCTTATTCTCTTTTAAATAACCGATGATTTTATTCATATTCGATTTTTCCTTTCTTGAAAGTCATTCCCCGCTGCGCATACTACTTAGCTTTTGTATCTATTACGCTATGCTTCACAGATATGCAACAGGCATAGCTCACACATCACGATATGCCTGTAAGGTCGTTCAATTCCATAAATACCCCCTAAGCAGATATAGGCAATTCACCAATCGACCCAGGGGGTATATTATCGGGCAACAAAAATATTATTGACACCCTAACCATAATATTTATGTATCTCTTCAGTTATGCTTCATATATCCTATACCAAACAGCTGCAAATCATCAAACCATCTTGTCAATCATTGCAAGAACTTCCTTGCCAAGTTCCTCTGAAAGAGCCTTAGCATCCTCTAATGATGCTCCCTTAACTCCATAGTAGAACTTAACCTTAGGCTCTGTTCCCGAAGGTCTTACGCAAAGCCATGCGCCATCCGTCATATCATAGTATAATACATTAGAAGCCGGAAGACCTGTAGGCTTAACCTCACCTGTCTTCATATCCTTAATTGTATCTTCCTTGTAATCTCTTGCAGAGAGAACCTCGTATTTGCCAATCTTATCAGGCACTTCACTTCTCAAGGCATCCATAATGGACTGAATCTTGGCAATTCCCTCTAAGCCCTTGAATCCAACAGACTTAACAGCATCAATATAGTAACCATACTTCTCATACATATCTATCATTGCATCCCACAATGTCTTACCCTGACTCTTGTAGTAAGCAGCAGCTTCACAAAGTGCCATGGTAGCAACAATAGCATCTTTGTCTCTTGCATGTGTTCCGATAAGACATCCATAACTCTCCTCGAAACCGAAAAGATATGATCCCTTACCTGTTGTCTCAAATCCTAAGATTTGCTGACCGATATACTTAAATCCTGTAAGAACCTCGATGAGTCTGATATCGTATCCCTTAGCAATCTCATCTGCGAGATTAGAAGTAACGATAGTTTTGATAAGTGCGCCGTCAGCCGGCAATCCGCCTTCTAATTCCTTCTTCTGGCTTATCTCATATTCTGCAAGTAAGCATCCTGACATATTACCTGTAAGTGTTATGTACTCTCCACTCTTGGTATCCTTAACGTACACACCAAGTCTGTCAGCATCAGGATCAGTTGCAAGCACAAGATCTGCATCCTTCTCCTTAGCAAGTTTTAATGCAAGTTCAAATGCTTCCTCAGCTTCAGGATTAGGATAACTTACTGTAGGAAACTCTCCATCAGGAAGCTCCTGTTCTGGTACTACATACACATTCTCAAATCCGATTTCCTTAAGAATTCTTCTTGCAGGTATGTTACCTGTACCATGAAGCGGTGTATATACCACCTTGATATCCTTACCATATTTCTCTATACATTCAGGATGAAGTACAAGTTTCTTAAGCTCTGCAATGTAATCATCATCAACTTCCTTACCGATGGTCACATATAATCCTGCCTTCTCTGCTTCGGCCTTGTCCATTGTCTTACATGTTGACAGATCCGTGATAGCCTTAACCTCATCCATAATTCCCGAATCATGCGGAGGTGTGATCTGTGCGCCATCCTCCCAATATACTTTATATCCGTTATACTCCGGCGGATTATGACTTGCCGTAACATTAATACCTGCGATACATCCCAAATGACGAACAGCATATGAAAGCTCCGGTGTAGGTCTTAAAGACTCAAAACGATATGCCTTGATTCCGTTTGCCGCAAGACAAAGAGCAGCTTCTTCAGAGAATTCCGGAGACATTCTTCTTGAATCATATGCAATGGCAACACCCTTGCTCTCACCGCCCATCTTCTTAATATAGTTTGCAAGACCCTGTGTCGCACGACGAACAACATAGATATTCATGCGGTTAACACCGGCACCAATAATGCCTCGAAGTCCGGCTGTACCAAATTCAAGATCAACCGAAAAACGTTCCTTGATCTCCTGATCATCATCCTTAATTGCAGCAAGCTCCTTCTTTGTATCCTCGTCAAAGTATGGGTTGCTCATCCACTCCTCATAAATCTCCTTGTAATCCATGTGATAATCCCTCCTTTTACTATGAAAGTTAATGTTATTATTTTACCATATTTTACATTACTTTTCCACTACTAATAATGAATTTTACTTATCTTATATTATAGATTTCCCTACGAATCTCGCAGTGAATGCGAGTTTCTACCTGAACAATTACAATTTTACATATAATTACTCAATCAAACTTGTAATAGATACAAGCGCATCATAGGATAGTGACTTATCCTCTCCATCATCGGTAAATGTTACCGTATAGCTCTTAGACAGATAGCCTGTCTGACTTAAGGTTATCACATGACTTCCTGTTACCTTCTTAAATGATATCGGAGCAATCCCAAGATATTCACCGTCAAAATATACACTGGCTCCTACAGGAGCTGATACCGTCACTTTATTGTTAGTCTTATCCCCTGACGAAGTATTCACATCCTTGGTATTCGGATCCTCTGTAGTTGCTTCTGTAGCAGTCTCTGTTGTTTTTTCCGTAGTGACCTTAGTAGAAGCGGTTGTGGCTTTGGTTGTCTTGCTATGTGATTTGGCAGTAGTCTCAGTAGTAGACGTCTCTGTCATCTTATACTCTTTGACCTTATAAGGCGACTTAACGGTTAACGTACCGCTTAATCTGTCATATCCCTCCTTAACTATATCAAGCCTGTGTTTACCGTAGGTCAGTTCAACCGAACCTTCAGTATTAACTCTCACCTTGTCGACATATACCGCCGCATCTGACGGAGTAACATGGAATAATATTGAACCCATCTGTTTTGGCTCGATTGCAATATCTGCAAGAGATATTACCTGCTCTTTATTCTTCTCAACCGTCACTTCCTTGGTTCCGGAATCTTCACCTTTTGAAATGCGGAGCGTATAAGTTCCCTCACGGACTGTAAGCAACATATCCTCTGTCACCGGAACGATCACGTCATATCCAATCTCCACCATTCCTCCAATATAAGATGCATAATCCGCCAATTTGACATATCCATGTCCCAACTCAACATTAAATGAGCAGACTATATTGTTATATATCCATACTGACAACTGATCTTCTGAACAGATTTCATTTAATTCTATCTCCTTGTTATCGGAAAAAGCACACACGTTATTACTCATACGATAGGTCTTATCGTCTATCTTTACCGTTTTCCCAACATAGTCAATATCCTCTGCAGAGACGCCTTCCTTTTTTTCAAGAAATTCGGAAGAGCTTAAATGCAGGGATATCAGCTTATCCCTGTTAGCATCATACACAACATCTACGACACTGCCTAGTTGTACATCTGCCATAGGCATTATCTCTCCATATTTATTCTTAACATCCGCTCCACCGGTAAAGCTTAAGCTTCTCTCCGATGAATAACCCACAGAACGCAGCTTGATCTTGCCATTAACCTCGTCTATATTACATACGATAGCAAAATATTCAACCTTGTCCTGCGGTGCAACTGAATCATCATATTCCGGCACCTTTACAGGCTTCTTACCGCAGGCAGACAACAAAACGATAAGCATACAGGCAAATACCGGTACGCTTATCATCCTGATCAATTGTTTGTACATATGGTTTTTCACTGTCATACCCTCATCTCGTTATCTTTAAGTGCCTGTATTATGTCACTTTACCTATACTATACCATCAAACACTTCCAAATACAATTCCTTTCATCTTGTCAAGCATTTCCTTTTTATCATTTTCCTGGCAAATAACCGCCTCCAGTTTTTCAACATATTTCGGTGATAAGAACACCTTACTGCTGTTATAATAGCCATTAGCAATCTTCCAGAATTTTTCAGGGTATGAAAACAATATATAGAGATACTTATAATCCTTCAAAGTCAAACCAATTGCTTTGTCATATGCCTTTAATATATCATTTAACAGCTCATAATCGTATTCATTTTTCTCCATGACCTTTCTTGAAAACTGATATAGGTCATTCAACTGATTACCTCTTGAAAACCTCTCAAAATGTACGATCGCAATTCCATCTTTGCCCATAATAACATTGTGCTGGTTAAAACTGCCATGACATATTCCATAATGACTTTTGTATACGTCTTCTACAAAACCATTACCCTCTTTAAGCATTGAAACACACCTTTGTCCCTGAGAATGAAAATCACCATACACCTTAAGGAACAGTTTTTCGAAGGTATTTCTTCTCTTGATGCCACTTACGAATCTTCCGATTTTTCTTATCTGCGCGTTATGTCTTTCAAACTTACCTAATACATCTGACATATATGCTTCCTTAGATAGATCAACACCCTTTACCGCTCCTGCTGTTTTGCTATTCTCCACCTTGTCAATAGCCTTCTGCAGCGCGCTCCTACTTATCTCATATAGGTATGTAACACGTTCCATCTCTTCTCCGTCTTCTATAGCCTTGCGTATTTCCTCTACGCGTTGCTCTTCCTTATGGATATTATAGGTTCTCCACCTCTGCTCAAATTCTTCCGCTACCCATTTTCCGTGTAAATGAAACCCAGACATAGCTTTAACTACCGATATCACCTCATCCGCATTTCTCATATCACATTCATTGCCCTCGAAATACTGTTTCATCACATACGGCTGTCTGTATTTATCGCAGGTAAACAGCTGTCCGTCCCTGTTAGTTATTATATGATCAAGATTGTCACACCCGCTCTCGCTAAACAATTGTTTTAACACATATTCCTGTTCAAGTCTTGATATGCTGCCCCGAAACGGCTCTAATATCCTCATCCCCTCTTTTGTATCTATTATCGTCGAACCTCTGCCCTTCCTTGTAGCAATTATTTCCATGTCATACTTTTCAAACACTTCCGAAAACTTTTCCGACATAAAAAATCCCCTCCTTTCAGAATTAAGACATCTTTAGGAAATTGTGGAACTCTATTTTTCCTTTCTTGAGTTGTGCAATTATCTTTTAAGACATCTTATGAAGGAGGAGATTATTTTATCACCATTATATTTAGTTTTATATCTTCTTAATCATCTATATTTTCTCTCACTATATTAATCAATACAGCCTTGTCATTTAATTCCGGATCCTCAAGCACCTTATCAAGCAGCATATTAAGGGTCTTCCCCAACTCCGGTCCCGGTTTAATACCAATATCAATAAGATCCTTACCGGTCACGGCAAGATCTTTAAGAGTAACACACTGTTCCTTATCAAGAACCTCTTTATAATATCCCTTTATAATCTCAAGATTCTTAAGCTTGTCTTCCCTGTGATAATCGCTTTGAGCCATGATGTCAGCATATTTGATGTAAGTGTAATCTTCAAAAAGATCCTTACCCATCTTATTAAGTGCCTTGCGAAAGGATTTTATCTTAGGGAGCTGCCCCATTCCGTAATCATGCCAGTACACCAGTCTTTTCACACGGTCTATTGTAGCGTTGTCAAACTTGAGTCTTCTAAGTACTTCACGCGCCATCTCAACCCCGACTTCATTATGCCCGTAGAAATGATCCCATTCACCGTCATTTGTGTGTGTGGCCGGCTTAGCCACGTCGTGCAGAAGTGCAGCCCATCTAAGTGCTTTATCCTTAGGCACTGCCTTGATAACTTTTACAGTGTGTTCACCAACATTATAAGCATGATGCTTATTGATCTGTGGTGTCTCCATCATCGCATCAAATTCCGGAAGAATAATCTTCGTCACTCCAAGTTCATATGCCGTGATAAGTCTTTCTGGATGATCCGACATCAGAAGCTTTGTAAGCTCAATATTTATTCTTTCAGCACTTATATCCTTTAAGAACTCTGCCTGATTTCTAATCGCTTCCTTAGTCCTATCATCTATTTCAAAATCAAGCTGAGCAGAAAATCTTAATGCTCTGAGAATTCTAAGCGCATCCTCATCAAATCTATCTGAAGGCTCTCCAACACATCTAATGATATGCGCATCAAGGTCTTCAACTCCGTGAAAATGATCCACGATCCCCTCATCATCGTTATATGCCATGGCATTTATCGTGAAGTCGCGTCTTTTCATATCCTCAACAAGATTACTTGTAAATGTCACCGAATTCGGACGTCTGTGATCCTCATACTTTCCATCCACTCTGTAGGTGGTCACCTCATAGCCTTCCTTGCCAAACATAACCGTCACGGTTCCGTGTTGCAGACCTGTATCGATTGTTCTGTCAAACAATTTCTTGACATCCATAGGTCGTGCAGAAGTAGTTATATCCCAGTCATCCGGCTCTTTGTTAAGCACAGCATCCCTGACACAGCCTCCTACTATATAAGCTTCAAAGCCCGCATCCTGCAAGGTGCGGATTATTATGTTTGCATTTTCCGGCATATTTATCTTCATACGATCAACCTCATAAAATTGCGAAACTCATGAAACAGTGTATATGAGTTGTCCATATTACATATATAACTATTCATTGTTTTGTCAGCGAAAAAATTTTAGACAGATCATTCATGTCATAACATCTTATATTGATCCACATCTGCGAGATCCGTCTGTTGGCATCAGTTGAATAACACTTCATTACTGCGCTTCTTTTAATTGTATCAAGAGGCGGATACTGTGCAAATAGCTGTCTGTGAAGCTGGTCCTCATCAACCATAAGAACATGACTTTTACTCTCAGAGCCATCCATTCCGTCAAAGAAATAGCTCACGTCATATTCCGCTGCAGTCTCTTCATCCTCTGCGCCATAATTATAATTTAAGTAATCAAATATCGTATCGTCATCACCGCCCGATATGGCAGATGTATATCCGATATAATACATATTGCGGACCACATTGTCAGGACGAGATAAGAAATTGATAAAAGCCTCACAAGCCTGCTGTTTTCGTGAGTCCTCAGAAATACCGTCTTTAAGCATTGCCCATCCGTCAAACCAGAGGTTTGTGCATTCCTCAGGCACTGCATAGGAAAGTTCAACTCCATCCTCCTCTGCCTGATCCATGGAATATACAGCATCACCTGACCACTGCATATTGGCAACGACCTTACCCGTGATCATATCCGCCTTGCCACTATCGGTTTCCAGCGAATATGCATTCTTTCTCATTTCAGATAATATCTCTTCTGTCTTATCGACAGTCTCCTGGCTTGTATCATTCATAAGCTCTGCCAGTTTCTCACTATAGTCCGGTGCAGATTTGAATTCCTCATCCTGAATTTTGTCCGCATTTAATATTCCAAGTGCAATGAAGTACGAGTCTCTCACTCCGTCCTTCATAGTAATTCTCTTTGAATATTTTCGATTGAGCAGTGCATCCCAGTGCTTCAACTCATCAGCATCAACATATTCGGGATTGTACACAATACCCATATTACCCCACATATATCCGGCGCCGTATTTGGATATAGATTCACCATTATAAGTCAGCTCATCAAAAACATTTTTAATATAAGGAGATACACCCTTGGCATAATAATTATTATCAATATCCTTATCAAAGAATTTCTCGGAATAAGGAGCAAGTTTTCCCTCTTCCATGAATTTCATTATCATATATTCAGAGGGGCATACAAGGTCGAATTGGTTTCCCAGAGTCAGCTGATTGTAGAGATCTTCATTGGTTCCGTAGGTGGAATATTCAACCTCGATCTTCTCTCCATATTCTTCTTCATACCACTCGCAGAAATCGTCAACCAGACTGTTTTCACCGATGATCTCCTTGCCGTTATCAAGCTCAATGAGTTCATCATCATCCCAGTC